>NZ_SMSC01000014.1:0-127991 GCF_004359955.1 Candidatus Thiosymbion oneisti | reverse complement strand
TTGAAGGAAGGCCGTCGGGTCTCGCTCAAGGAGGTGGGTGTGAAAAACAGCAAAGCGTAACCCACATGAGGTGGAAGATGCGCTGCGCTTTCCCGCCCTACTGTACTGAAATAGAAACTACGAACGATGCCGTGCGCCGGCGGACTTCAGATGCGGGGATTTACCTCCGAGATCAGGTATCCTATTGGTTGTGGCAGTACCGCCGCACGACTGAACCGAGTCAGGCTGAAAGAGCGGATCTGAGCATTCGGATCCCGATGCCCGCCGGATGTCTTCAACCGGTCCCGCATGTCGGCCTCCGACGGCCATTCCGCGACGACCAGTTCGATAAACCCACAGGAGTGTCTAAATGACTGAAAGAAGATCCATCCTACTGTTCGCATCGGCCGCCGCGTTGACGCTGGCAGTGCATGAGAGTGCCTTGTCCGTATCGCCCACGGATGGGCCGGCACCGGCGACGGCCCCTGCGACAGTCACCGCCGAGCAGGCGCCCACAATCGAGAAATCCAGCGAGAAATCCACCGCTGCCGGCGAGTCGATACCCGCGCGTGCCGGGATCACACCTCCGCCATCGTTGGAGCAAGACACCGCGCCATCGCGGATCCCGAAACAAGGGACACGCCGAGGTATGACCCCGGAAGAACGCAGCGCCCAGTGGGAACAGCGACTCCAGAAGGTGCGTGAGCGGGCCATGCGACGGCGTCAGGAGATACAGGAATCGATGGAACGCTGGGATTCCTACTGGAAGACATGGGATGCCATGACGCCGGAGCAGAAGGAGGCGGTCTATGCCATCTTCGGTCCCGGACACAAGCGATGCGGTCATCGCACCATGGACCATGGGCCAACCCTCGGCATGCCCATGCGACCGCGCTCGGGTCGATCCGAATTCGGCCTGCCGGCGGGTCCCGCCTTTCCGGGACCAGGTTACGGCTACGGCCCTCGGCACACACGACCATTCCCGTTTGACTGGGATCCCGCAGCCGCCCCCACGCCCCCCGGTGGCGTTCGACCCCAGGAATGACGGAGGTTGGGGAACCTTCCAAGATCCGAACCCTCCCGGCACGGATTTCCCCCAACCTTGATGAGGGTGTCGCAACAGGCACTGATCTTCGCCCTTCGATCCCCTCTCCCCAACCCCTCTCCCGGCGGGAGAGGGGCTTTTGCAACATTCTCTTGAGGGGGTGGGACTACGAGGACGCGCAGGGGCACCGCCCAGGTCGCCCCTGCACCACCTACGACGGCAAATGCCCCTAAGAGGCTGTCTAAAAACCAACCCATTGATTTTGCTTGAGGCTCTTTATGGATTCCGGACAGGTAACGATCATAGAAGGGTTCCCCCGGACGTTTTGGAGTGCGGCGGCCACTTCCCCCCGCTGCTTACCGGAACCTCCAGCCCTAAGCATAAGCCGGGGGTCGGTCAAGTGGCACCATCCTGCCGCCGCTTTGGATTTGGCAACGTATCCGTCCCCAAAAGGTGTTGCGGCCAAGGGAAAGCGCCGTCGCCGCGGCGCGGGTGGAACCGAAGGGCCCGGATTCCCGGCCAACGCCGCTGGTATCCTCCGTGGCTGAGGTTCGATGCGGTCGCGCCGCTTTGCCGGCGCACTCCAAAGCAGTCCGGAATCCATAAAGAGCCTTGCTTGATATGGAATGACAATCCGATCGAAATAAAGCCCTTGATCCCCCCTCTCCCCAACCCTCTCCCCTCAGGGGGCGAGGGAGCCAACCGGGCAAGTTCTTAGACAGTCTCTAAGGACGAACGGATGACCCCAAGCACCAACGACCGGAGTGGCCGGAGTCGGCGCTGATCCTCCAGGGTCCTGGAGCCCCGACCGCCCCGAGGAAGAATGTGTATGAAGCTTATTCGTAACCTGCTCGCCCTGATCGGGCTCCTTGCCGTGCTCGCGGTCGCCGCCGTCGCTGTCCGCCTGGGTCCAACGCTGGCGAAGTTCGACGACCGGTTCCTGGCCGTTTATCAGGAATTTGCCGGCAAACTTCTCAAGACCGGAGACCCCGGTGTCTCCATGATGTGGTCCGTACCGGTCGCCGCGGACTTAAGCGCCGAAGAAGTCGTCGAATCTATGAAGAGCATCGCCGTATCGCGCAACCTTCTGTTTGTCGGCGAATCGCCTTTCTACAAGCAGGTCCGGGCGATCACCGGCGAGGATTACCGCTATGTGAATTTCCTGTCCTTTTGCGACGCCCAGGTCGGCAAGAAGATGCTCGAATACCGCGACCATTACAGCGGATTCATGCCCTGTCGTATTGCCTTGGTCGAGGACAAAAACGGCCGGTTGTGGATGTATACGATGAACCTGGATCTGATGATTCACGGTGGGAAAGAGCTACCCGAAGACCTCAAAACGGATGCCATTCGGGTGCGTGAGAACATTATGGCCATCATGGAGGGCGCGGCCAAGGGTGAGTTCTAACCCGAGCGGCGGAAAACGGCATGCTTCGGAGGGAGAACATCGCCTTGTAGGATGGGCCGTACCCACCGCCTATGTATCAGAAACCTCAGTCGCGTTTGCGTTTTGAATCCGCAGATTACGCAGATTTCCACAGATTGTTTCGTTCTTCATCTGCGGATAAAGAAAGTCGGTGCAAACCCTATCCCTATACCCACAGGGAAAGTCGTCGATAGGCATAGCCCATCCTACTTCCCGATGTAAGGGATTTTTCAAGCCCCCTTGCAGTAGGGTCGCGACCGGATACACTGCGCGCAGCGTTGGGTATCCAAGGAGTAGTGCGACATGAACATCCCGCCGAACATCGACGGTCTGCGTTGGCGACACGGCGACGGTGATGCCGCAGAGGCGAATCAGGCCGTCGTCGATGAGGTCTCCCGACTCATCAAGGCCAAGGAGCGTGGGCGCCTGCGGGCGGTGCTGAACCGCTGGTCCCCGACGGATGTGGTCGAGCTGTTCGTCGCGCTGCCGCTGAAGCGGGCCCGCAAGCTCTTCGAATGGCGCGATCGAGAGACCGTAAAGGCCGTCGTCCTGCTCAATCCGGAGCTCCGCGCGGCCTTGCTCAAGGATGCCTCGATCGCCCGGATCGTCAAGGTGCTGGATAAGATGGAGCCGGAGCAGGCCCTCCAGGCCCTCGACGACCTCCCGGAGGACGTAGCGCAACAGGTCCTACCCAGGCTCCGCGCGCGCGCGGCCATCGAAGAGCTGCGTGCCCACGGCGAGGACTCCGCCGGTAGCATCATGAGCCGCAAGTTCGTCGCTGTTCCCGTCGACTGGACCATCGGGATGGTGACCGCCGAGATCCGCGCCAATGCCCAGCTGATCGAGAAGCTCTACGGCGTGAGCGTGGTCGACGCCGAGCGGCGGCCGGTCGGTTATCTCAAGCTCCGAGATCTGCTGCTGCTGCCCAAGGAGGCCAGTGTCCGCGAGGCGATGCACACGGATTTCATCGCCGTGACCCCGGATACGGATCAGGAGGAGGTCGCACGCCTGGCGGACCGCTACGAGCTCAATGTGATGCCCGTGGTGGACGCGGACGGCCAACTGGTCGGACGCATCACCCCGGACCGCCTGCGGCAGGTCATCCGGGACGAGGCGGAGGAGGACATCAAGATCATGGCCGGGCTTGCGACCGATACCCAGCACGACGAGTCCGTGCGGCGCATCGTGCGCGGGCGTGCCCCCTGGCTGCTGGTCGGGCTGGTGGGGGCGAGCCTGTCGGGGGTGATCGTGGGGGCTTACGAGGAGCAACTGGCACAGGCCGCAATCCTGGCCAGCTTTATCCCTATCGTCATGTCCACCGCGGGCAATGCCGGCATCCAGGCCTCGACGGTGGCAGTGCAGGGCCTGGCGACCGGAACCCTGACCTTTGCCGACCTGGGCTGGCGGTTGGGCAAAGAGCTGTTGGGCGGACTCGCCAACGGCGCCATCGCGGCGCTTGCCCTGGTCTTGTTCGTGCTTTTGGTATCGCAGCTGGGTGACATCGAGGCGCCGCTGCGCCTGGTGGTCACTGCGGGGCTGGCGGAGATGACCGTTGTCGTTGCCGCGGTCACCGTAGGGGCCACCGTTCCCGTGGTATTGGATCGTCTCGGCATCGACCCGGCCATGGCTACCGGCGTGTTCATTACCACCGGGAACGATATTCTGGCCGTGGTGATTTTCTTTGTTACGGTGACCCTGTTCTATTTTGTGTGAACCGAATGGAAAGCAGCAGTATTGAGCTCCCTGGGTCTGAGATCGGTGCCGTCAGTTACCAGGGCGGGTGCCTGTGCATCCGCTTCTCCCGTGCCTACATCATCAAAACCATGACCGGTTCCCACGACCGCACCCGTTGGTGGCAGAGTGGTGATCTGATCATGGAAGGCGCGAAAATCGAGTCCGAGCTGCCGGAGGGGCGATTGGTCTGCGACGGTGGCGATATCGACGACAACATCTTTACCTATCGAGATATGATCCCGGTCCCGCTCGATACCCGCGGCCATACGCGCTGCGACCTGGGTTTCCGCGGTACGGATAGGCGCTTGGTCGCCGCCGGCGAAACCCTGAGACTGGAGATGATAGAGGTTGCGAAATACATCGAACACATACGGCCCGAAGGCTAGTAGGGTTCAAATCCCATTCAAGCAATTGCATCCCATCCCTTGACCGCGGGGCTAGAGGGAACCCTTGGTAGAGGGTATAACTCCCCCCATCCTCAGATCCGGTTCAATCGCCATGCGTAGCGCTTGTCCGAATGCCTTGAAGAGTGTCTCCGCTTGGTGATGGGCGTTACGTCCACGCAGGTTGTCCAGGTGCAGGGTCACACCCGCGTGATTGACGAAGCCCTGGAAGAACTCGCGGAACAGGTCCACGTCGAAGGCCCCGATCATGGGTCGGGAAAAGTCGGCATGGAACTTAAGTCCCGGACGACCCGAGAGATCGATCACTACCCTCGATAGAGCCTCGTCGAGGGGCACATAGGCATGACCGTAGCGGCGGATAGCCTGCTTATCCCCCAGGGCTTCCGCGCAGGCCTGGCCGAGGGTGATGCCGATGTCCTCCACCGTATGGTGGGCGTCGATGTGCAGATCCCCTGTGGCCTCGATCGATAGATCGATCAGCCCATGGCGGGCGACTTGATCGAGCATATGCTCGAGAAAGGGAACACCGGTGGCGAAGCTGGAACGCCCCTTTCCGTCCAGGTCGATCTCGACCAGGACGCGGGTTTCCAATGTGCTGCGCTCCACCCGGGCAGTGCGCTGAGTACTCTGTTGTTCCACCGGATCGGAAGATCTTGTTACTGGTTAAGAAAATTCCTACATCGAAAGCGGAATGGGATCATATTCGGCTTGGTAGGCCTGTGCCATCATAACACTGTCGCCACCCAGGATAGTCATGAGGACGCAAGGGCAAGAGGATCTATCGCCCCAAAGGATTGTGCCAACCAAGCTTGGCGACATGTTCCCCTGGGTAGGGATTGCCCAGGGGATTTTTTTGTCGACAAAGGCTCAGATTCAACGCCTGCAAATAGCCGAAAGTCTCTAAACCGAGCACCGAACAGCGGGGGCTCGGAGGGGCTCAAGGTGCCGCAAGCACTGCGAGGACACCCTTCGTGTCCTGGGCGATCAAGTCCTCGGCGAGCGCGCTACCCAAGGGTTCTGCCTGGGTACGGGGCGCCCAACGTTCGGCACGCCAGACCCGGCTTCCGTCCGGCGTGCCCACCAACCCGCGCAAACGGAGCTGGTCGTCCTCCAGCAAGGCGTAACCGGCGATCGGTGTCTGGCAGCCGCCCCTCAGACGGCGGTTCAAGGCACGCTCTGCCCGCACCCGGTCGGCAGTGTCGGCGTGGTGTAGCGGGGCGATCAATGCATTGACACGCCCATCGTCGGCACGGCATTCGATCCCGATGGCCCCTTGGCCGATGGCGGGGAGGCTCTCTTCCGGGCTTAGGCAGCGGCGGATACGCTGCTCGAACCCGAGTCGCATCAGGCCGGCGGCGGCCAAGATAATGGCATCGTACTCGCCGGCATCGAGCCTGCTCAGGCGGGTGTTGACATTGCCCCGCAAGGGTCGGATTACCAGGTCAGCCCGGCGGGCGGCAAGCTGGCATTGGCGGCGCAGACTGGAGGTACCGACACAGGCCCCCGCGGGCAGCGCGTCGATATCCCCGTAGCTGTTTGAGACGAAGGCATCCCGGGGGTCTTCCCGTTCCATAATCACCGGGAGGTGCAGGCCCGCGGGCAAGTCTACCGGCACGTCCTTCATCGAGTGCACGGCGATGTCCGCGCGCTGGTCCAGCAAGCCCTGTTCCAACTCCTTGACGAACAGCCCCTTGCCGCCGATCTTGGCGAGGGATGCATCCAAAAATTTGTCGCCGCGGGTGCGCATGCCCAGAATCTCGACCCTTATGCCGGGATGGACCTGGCGCAACCGCTCCGCCACCTGTTCGGTCTGCCACAAGGCAAGCGGGGATTTGCGGGTGGCGATGCGGATGGATTGGGACACCGGCGGGAAACGGGGCGATCTCCCCTTCAGGGCACCCGGTCGAACGGACGATACCTCTCCGTGACATCCGGACTCTCATTCACCAACCGCCCTTCGAGCTCGACCCAGGCGTGGGCAAGAAACGCCTCCTGGTTGTTGACTCCGATGCGCAGCTCCGCTGCCAAACCGCGGCGGCGCAGGAACCACCAGATCAGCACCGACTGGCGCAGGCAATAGGCATCAAAGGGCAAATGGCGGCTAGCTATCCAGGCCAGCTTCCGTATGCGCTGGGCATAAGCCATAGCCTGGTCTAATCCGGCCGGGTAGCCCGGCTTCTTAGGGGTAAGGTACATTAGAAGCTGGCGGGTGCGCCTTAACGTTAGCAGGCGCAGCAACACGGAAACCATGACCAGTTGCCCCCAGAGCATGAGAAACAGGAGCCGATCACCAGGCTCCAGAGAAGTAAAGCCGCGCCACCGCCGCCTCAGTCCCCGCAGTTTTTGAGCAGAGAGGCTAATGCCGTTGCTTGAAGTCTGGATCGAAGGCATGCTTAATCTGCTTCGGTTTCTCGAAAAGCATCGAACCATAAAAATAATTCATAATGCCTATAGGATAACACAATAATTAAAGTGAGAAGCTGTCTGGATAAAACGGATCCTCACGTCGTGTTGCGTTACGCCGTGTTGTTCCCCCAGGCGTTTTCGCGCGCGGCTTAACCCAACCTACACTTAAGGCGAGGTCCGCACGTGCAGGCCGCGCGGGGGATCATGTGGGTGTAGGTTGCGTTAAGACGCTGGCACCGGCCTGGCCGTAGACCAACGAGCCGTTGTGCGTCGAACGCAACACGTCAAACCCTGTCCCGACGTAGGAGGGATCTTTCTTGTCCCGACGCAGGAGGGATCTTCTCCCCCAAACAGCGCCAAATAATTCAGGATTGCTCGCCTCCTTGGAGAAGAGGGTTGGAATGAGGGGGGACCAATGGCTTTGGTTTCGATACGGTTAGTATCGGCTTCGCATGCCGCACGCTGAATAACGCCATCTTTGACACGCCTCGCTTTCCACAAAACCCGCAGGCGACGGGTATAATCCGGTCGCGCAACGCCAACTTCATACCTGACGCCATGCAACGAGGATGAGAGAACCTACCCGGTGGGCGCAGCCCACCCTACTTCCCTAACCCATGCAACGAGAATTAGGAAATGCAACGTCGCGATTTCTTCAAGCAAGCCGGAGGCACCTCCCTGGCGCTGAGCGCCTCTACCGTCGGTATCAAGGCCGCCCAGGCCAAGCCCGCTTACAACTGGAAGCTGGTTACCGCCTGGCCGAAGAACTTCCCCGGTCTGGGCACCGGCGCCAACCGACTCGCCGAACTCATCGGCGAGCTGAGCGGGGGCCGTATCCGGGTGAAGGTATACGGGGCCGGGGAGTTGGTGCCCGCGTTCGAGGTCTTCGACGCCGTCGCCCAGGGCACGGCCGAGATGGGCCATGGTGCGTCCTATTACTGGAAGGGCAAGAGCGAAGCCACCCAGTTTTTCACCACTGTCCCCTTCGGCATGACGGCCCAGGAGCGGAACGGCTGGCTCTACCATGGAGGCGGCCTGGAACTCTGGACCGAGCTCTACGCCCAGTTCGGTTTGGTCCCTGCACCAGGCGGGAACGGTGGGGTCCAGATGGGGGGCTGGTTCAACAAAGAGATCAAAAGCGTTGCGGACCTTGCGGGGCTCAAAATGCGGATGCCGGGCCTTGGCGGCGAGATACTCAAACGCGCCGGAGGCACACCGGTCAATCTGCCGGGGGGCGAACTCTTCACCGCCCTGCAGTCCGGCACCATCGATGCCACCGAGTGGATAGGGCCCTACAACGACCTGGCTTTCGGCTTCTACAAGGCGGCCAAATACTACTATTATCCCGGCTTCCACGAGCCCAGCGGCACGCTGGAGGTCATCATCAACAAGGCCGTCTTCGAGACCCTGCCCGCGGACCTGCAATCCATCGTGCTCAACGCCTGCAAGGTATTGAACCAAGACTTGCTGGCCGAGTACACCGCCCGTAACCCGGTGGCGCTCCGGACCCTGATCGACAAGCACGGCGTAGCGCTGCGCGCCTATCCGGACGACGTGCTTGTCAAGCTGCACCGGCTGGCCGAAGCGGTGGTCTCCGAACTCGGGGAGAAGGACGCATTCTCGCGGAAGGTATATACCTCCTACCGGAAATTCCTCCGGCAAGCAAAAGAA
Organism: Candidatus Thiosymbion oneisti; assembly: GCF_004359955.1. Taxonomy (NCBI): domain Bacteria; kingdom Pseudomonadati; phylum Pseudomonadota; class Gammaproteobacteria; order Chromatiales; family Chromatiaceae; genus Candidatus Thiosymbion; species Candidatus Thiosymbion oneisti. The sequence goes on along the minus strand of NZ_SMSC01000014.1, from coordinate 119,326 downwards.
TGGACCAACATCTCCGAGCTGGCCTACCTGCAGGCACGTGACGCGCGGACAACCTGAAGCGGATAGCGGTTAAATTTCAAGTGGCATAGATCAGGCAATCCGGCGCCTGCGCAAGAGAAACCGTCCCCCGGCAGAGGAATATCGAGATGCGACTCCTCCGTTACCTGTTCCTGTTCGCCTGCGTGGCCTTCATCGTCTGGCCCTACTACCATGTCTATCGCCTCGACAACGCCCTCGGCAGGAACGACATGCGGACCCTGGAGCAGCTCTTGGACATACCGGCCATCCGTCGCAACTACAAGGAACGCCTGGAAGGTGGCCTGAGTCTCCCCCAACCCCACCCCCAAGGCACCGACAGCCCCTTGGCCTGGTTGCAGCAGAATCTGCGGCGCCTGGGTGACGTTGCCCTGGAGCAGGCCATTACCCTCCCCTGGGCCCGCGATACCCTCAAGGAGGCTACCGCTCAGGCAACCGACGAGCGGCCACCTTACTTCATGGCCGCGATCACCTTCGCCTTCTTCGAGTCCTACGATCGCTTTCTCATCCGCCTGGGAGAGCTCGGCAAAAATGCCACCCATATCCGCATGACATTGCAGGATAAGACCTGGCAGATCACGGACATCATTCGCTAGGGGCTGTTGACACTTATCCGGGCGACATCCTTTTTGTCCGCAGATTACGCAGATTTTCACAGAGGGTTACGGCGCGTTTGACCTTACCGGCGTACACCAACATTTCAGCACGCGCCTAACCCGACCTACCACAACCAGCGGCCGGCAGCTAACTTAATGGCATTGAAGTCTAACATACGGCGGATGGCGTAAGCTTATCCGCCCTACGCGGGCTATAATGGGAATTATAGATGCAGCACAATAGTATACCTCGTGCCGATAAGTGTTCCGCTTTCAAGCACATCCAAGTTGATATTCAGCCGGAACAGGGGATAATCTATTTGATTATGTCGCCTGTGGGACGTCCGTGCTTCTCATTGGAGTTGCTCAGGGAGCTTAAAGGTGCTCAGGAAGAAGCGGATAAATATGGGTGCAAGTATTTGGTTCTCTCATCGAATATAAAGGGAGTATTTAATTTGGGTGGGGATCTTGAATATCTCAGGGAGCAGATTAGGCGGAAAAATAAACAGTCTCTAGCTGAATACATGAAAGCCTGCATTGATGCTCTACATTATGAGTCAACAGTTGACGGGCGTGTCCGTATAGCAGTGGTGCAGGGAGATTCTTTTGGCGGGGGGTTTGAGATAGCTCTGTGTTGCGATATGATCATTGCTGAGGAAAATGCCAGGTTCTCTTTCCCGGAGAGCACGTTTAACCTCATCCCCGGCATGGGTGCCTTTAGTTATCTGGTCAGAAGAACAAATATGTCGGTTACCAAGCGCATTATTACCAGTGGACGTGTTTATAGTGCGCAAGAGATGTTTGCTTTAGGTGCTATTGATCAAGTGGTGGGTCCGGATGTAGGGATGCAGGCAGCTGAGAGGTATATTCATAGCTACAGACGGCGCTGTAATTCCTATGATGCTATACGGTACATTACTAACAGTGAAAATCCGGTCACTTATGATGAGCTGGTTAGGATCGGCAGTATCTGGGTAGACCGTGCTTTAAGGCTCACTGATCGGGATCTCCGAGTTATGGACAAAATATCCAGCCTGCAAGCAAGATATATCATGAGAAAGTGATTATTTATGAGGAGTAATAGGTTTCCAGCTATCTTTGAGCGTATTAAACAGTGTCCTGCTAATGAGCATGAGCAGGGCTATCTACGCTTATTTCTCGTCTCCACTGTCTCGCTGTATATCTATGTTCTCGCAGTGCATCCTCAGGTTACCTTTGAGGTAAGAGACAAAGAGACGGTAAAGCAGGCAATATCGATTATCTACCCGATATTTGCTGCTTACGCACTGGTGTTTTTTTATTGGCTTTACCGGCAGCCGGTAAAGGTACCGGTACGTCGTATCCTATCGAATTTTATTGATTTGTTGAGTCTTTCTATCGTCATGTACCTCAGCGACGACTGGGGAAGCGTTCTTTATCCGGTATATCTGTGGATTATAATCGGAAGCGCATTCAGATTTGGATCAGTGTATTTACTGATAAGCGCGATACTCTCTATTCTGATGTTTACCGTGGTGATACTTACAACGCCGTTTTGGTTAGAACATCCGACGATTAGTATTGGTCTGCTCTCGGGATTATTTATTTTACCTCCTTACATCGGTCTTCTATTAAAGCAGAAAGGTGAGGCGTTAAGAAAGGCAGAGATAGCGTCCTATAAGGAACGCTTTTTGTCTGCTATTAGCCACGAATTGCGCACTCCCTTGCAGAGTGTTATTGCATTATCCGAGTTGTCCCTGGAAGCTGCTCATCGAGATAATGCACCTGACTATATGCGCCAGGTTAATGGGGCGGCACAGCACCTACTTTCATTAATTAACGATGTTCTGGATTTTTCGAAGGCTGAAAATGCCAAGCTTAAACTTGGTGAGCTTCCGTTTGATGTCCGTAAGCTGGTAGCTGCAGTAGAGTCCCTGATACTGCCCCAGGCTAAAAGCAAACACCTGGTGTTCAAGGTTGACATTGCCAGTGATGTACCGGATAGCGTAATTGGTGATGAACTTAGAATCAGACAAATCCTGATCAACCTAAGCTCGAATGCGGTCAAGTATACGGAGTCAGGTGAAATTATACTCGCTGTTCAAGTTCTGGAGCTTAATGACAAGTCTGTCCGATTACAGTTCTCCGTTGAGGATACCGGTATTGGTATTAAGGCAGATGATATCGGAAAGGTTTTTCAATCATTTGTTCAAGTTCACAGCAACAATAATAATGAACTGGGTGTTGGCAGTGGGCTAGGTCTGGCGCTTTCCAAGCGACTGGTGAAGTTGATGGGCGGTAAGATTACCATTGCCAGCGAGTACGGTAAAGGTAGCCGCTTTACCTTCGATGTCAAACTACCCTGGGTAACATTGCAAAGTATTGCTATTCCAACCCAGGATGATGATAGAACGACCGGTGATGACTTATCCGGATTGCGTATACTGATTGCCGAAGATGAAGAACTGCTTCAGTCTGTCTATAGACGGATCTTCAAAACCAGCCAGTGTCGGTTGACCATAGTCGATGACGGCGAGGCTGCGCTGCAGGCGCTGCGTACTCAACCCTATGATCTTGCAATACTGGATTATCAGATACCTTTCCTCAACGGTCTGGAATTAGCGGTGATATGGCGGCGTGAGGAGCAAGGTTCAAGAATGCCGATTCTTTTACTGACTGCTAATGCCGAGGTCGTCAGTCAGGGAGAAAGTTCGGATAATGTTGAATTGATCAGGATCAAGCCGATTATCCCATCTGACCTTATCAGGGATGTTAAGTATCTGACCGCTCTTACTATCAAAGATAGCGATGAACTCCTCACCCGCCAATAGGTGTATGCAGTTCAATGCCATTAAGTTAAGTTTTGTAGGTCGGGTTAGGCGCGCCTTGCGATGCGGGCGTGGACAACCGAGGCTGAACGCGCCGTAACCCGACATCCCAGGCTGGCTCCCATCATCGTCTGTCGGGTTACGGCGCGCGCCAATCCTGTGACCCAACCGAACACCGAAGCACGCGCCTAACCCGACCTACCACGACCAGCGGCCAGCAGCTAACTTAATGGCATTGGTATGCAGTTGGCAGGTAAGATAAGTGGATGGATGTGATTAGGATTGGTTCTCAGAAACGATAGTGCGTATCGATTCTATTATTGCAGATAGCTTTCTGCCAAGTTCCTCGGCAACTGCAAACTCACCTGAGTTTATGGCAGTATTGATTCTCTTGCAGAGCAGTTCCAGTGAGGGCATTGCGCCTTGCTTTGCAAGACCAATTGCGCGATGTGTCAGCACGCGACTTCGGGTTGGGTCTCTGCGATAAAGAGAGACCTCGAAGAGTGCCGCCAGCTCGCCTTTATCGGAGAACAGATCTAGAATTCCATTCGCGATCTCGTCTCGGACGGCGGGAACGTCACCGGCAGCACTTAGCGCCAGCGCGGCATCATAATGGGGAATGTTGTCTGAGTTCTCTGTGACCATATTGTTATATCTGGGTTATTCCAAGTTTGATACACATGCGAAGGATCCCGATGTGAGTTTCAACCCCAAGAATGGACTTGACCTCTGCAATCTTTTTTTCCACATGTTTCCTTCCGACTGGGAGTGCATCGGCAATCTGCTTCGAGGAAAGTCCCTCTAATAATAGCCTTAATACGTCTCCTCTGCGTCCTGCTAACAGCTGAGTATGGATGGACTTGCTTGAATTGACGTTCAATAGATCGATTGCTGTTTGAAGGCGAGGTTCGACGTATCTGTTACCTTTTCTGACTTGTCTGATAGCTTGGCAGATCTGTCCCGGAGACACGCCCTTACTGATAAATCCATTGGCTCCTGAATCAAGAAGATTCTTCACCAGTGCTGCATCCGGGTTGCCACTCAACAATAGGATAGCAGTGTTCGGGCTTTGTCGCTTGAGTGCCTGCAATGAGGATGCATCATAGGGCGTAGGTAGACTCTCATGGTTTTTGGGCATCCAAATGTCGCATAGCAGGACATTTGGTTTTAATTTCATCAGTGTTCTGGACAGTTGAGATTGACTGGAGCAAGTCTCGATAACCTCGATCCTACCATATGAGGTCGTATGTAGGAGGTTGGGAAGTACCCCGGCAAGCAACATCTCATCTTCAGCGATGACAACACTGGTCTTCTGGTGTTCCTGTAGAGTATTTCTGCGTGTCATAAACGGGCTCCATCGTCCTGCCGGCTCCTAACTATAAAGGTTTCGTGCAGAGAACCGTTAGGCGCCTTTGGAGCCTAGTCGCTTTGGCCGTTTGGTGGGGACCTTGAAAAATTCAGTCGGCGTGTTGGGTTACGGCGCGTTCAGCCTTGTTACTGGGCTTCGGGATCGAACCGCGCGCCTAACCCAACCGAGCAGGAAAACTAGGTACTGGTAGTCGCTTTGGCCGTTTGGTGGGGACCTTGAAATTCAGTTTTCAGCACGTTTTGTTAGCAATCGCTAAATTTAGCGCGGTCTGGGTTGTTTGGCGTTGGTTGTGGGGAAGAAGATCCCCTCCCTACGTCCGGGACAGTCCGGCGTGTTAAGGTTACAGCGCGTTCAGCCCTGTCACTGGGCTTCGGGATCGAACCGCGCGCCTAACCAACCTAACGAGGCCATGGGCCAAACAGCGCGGGGGGTTCAAAATCGAGGAGAATGCAGGTCCTCATCGAGCCCCCGGAAGGACTTTTGCAACACCCTCGGCAGGAGAGGGGCTTTCGGGTCTGTCGAAATATTCGTGTCCATTCGCATTCATTCACGGCAACAGGTTAATTTCATCATAAGAACCGGCTGTTACATTCTCTATAGCTGTTTGAATTTTTGATACAGAAAGCTTTATTCTAGCCCAACTTGTAGTACTAAGCACCAAAATGGATATTTTTCTATTACTGAGATTTTGCTGATATTTTAGGTTCTTATCTGTTGTAATTAATATTTCAAAACTTTCCTTTTCCGCTTTTCTAATCAAATCACCATTTCGAAGCCTTTCCCAACCCAATTCAAATACAGTAGAAACCTTACAACCGATAAGGCTGTTACGGAGTGGTACAGGTGTTCCTTGATCAAATAATATTCTCATCTATGCAGCATCTAGGCTTTTAGTTGCATGTTCTAAGACATCGCGAGCCTGCTCATAGCTAACACCAGGAAACCATTCGATAAATTCAGAGAGTGTTGCTCCATCTTCCAGATTTTCAAACAAAGCAGATACAGGCACCCGGGTACCACGAAATACCCAGGCACCACTGACACGTTGGGGATCACGTTCTACAGGTAAGCATGTGTGCCAGTCAATCATAGCATTAGGTTACTCTCTTTCGGATCTAATCTCAAAACAGCGAATTTGTATTCCATCATATTCTGCTATCTCCGTATTTCACTTAATAATGTTGGGGTTCGTCCCTCACCCTAACCCACTTATCCTGCTTGAATTTTTCAAGATACTTATCATCACCCCTCTCCACCCGACGAACCATTCGACTTCACCAACCTCTGCTCCAACATCCGACGTTCCTGCTGGGTGTTGATATTGAAAAAGGTACCGGCAGGATCCGAGAAATCGACGATGGCCAGGCGGTGTTGGGCGTACCAGGTATCGATCTTGCGGCCACCGGCCTTCAGGTAGGTCAGCAGGTCTGCCAGCAGATTCCGCCGCAACAGGGCGAACACCGGTTGCATCCGGACCCCGTCGTGGGCCACGCTGATCTCGGCCTGACGGGTATGCAGGGCGCTGTATAGGGCCTGGGCCAAGTTAGCGGGGAATAGCGGCGAGTCGCAGGGTACGCACAGGAGGTAGTCGGTCTCCGTGGCCTGCAAGGCACTCGCCATGCCCGCCAGGGGGCCGTAGAAGTCGCCCATGATGTCCGGTATCACTGGGTAGCCGAAGCGCCGGTAGTCATCCAGGTTGCGGTTGGCATTGATCAGAAGCGGGCCGACCTGGGGGCTGAGGGCCCGGATGATGTGGTCGACCATGGGCTGGCCGTCGATCCGCACCAGGCCCTTGTCCTCACCTCCCATGCGTTGCGAGCGGCCGCCGGCGAGGATGACACCGGTGATGTCCTGCCGGGGTAAGTCCAGCGGGCTCGTTTCCGGGTCGGTGCACTCGGGAGGGGGTGTGGACATGGGGTGCTCGGCTGGGTCGGTGGTCAGGGCCACAGCGAGCTTGTGCTCGGCGTCCCGGCGGTACAGGAACGGACGGACGATCGTATATTTACACGGCCCGGTTTTGCAGAGATGTTTGCGTTTTGAATAAAAATATCCTGTTAATCATGGAAATCCTGTTAATCCTGTACTATTCGGAAAAAAGTCAGATCTTCCGCAGTCAAATCCTCTGGACAAGACCAAATCATTCAGGATTGCTCAATCACAGTGCCTTGATGAAGACTTTGGAGTTGCGCCGATAGTTATAGAGGGCCTGTTTTTCCAAGGGCAGCTCCTCCAGACCCACGGGCTCGAAGCCGCGCTCGCGGAACCAGTGGGCGGTTTGGGTCGTGAGCACGAACAGCCTGCCGATTCCCCGGCTCCTGGCGATTGCTGTGACGTGCTCCAGGAGCTTGTCGCCGCGGGCTTGGCTCCGATAGTCGGGGTGGACGGCCACACAGGCCAGCTCGGCCAGGTCCGTGTCGGGAAAACAGTAGATGGCCACACACGCGATGACCATGCCGTCCCGCTCCATGAGCGAGAAACGGTCGATCTCGGTCTCCAGACGCTCGCGGGAGCGGCGCACCAGAATGTCCTGCTGCTCCAAGGGACGCAGCAGCTCCAGGATCCCCCCCACGTCGTCGATGCGGGCGGGCCGCAGCGCTTCATAGGGGGATGCGGTGATCATGGTGCCGGCGCCGTCGTGGGTGAAGAGCTCACGCAGCAAGGCCCCAGGGATACGACGGCCGATCAGGTGCACGCGCTCCACCCCTTGGATGCAGGCGTGCGCTCCGGCGCGCAGGGATTGGGCCAGCTCTTCGGGCATGTCGGGCGCAGCGGTGAGCAGGGATTCGACGTCTTGGCTGAGCAGATTGGAGATCAGGCCCCCGGATGCGTCCGACACACCTGGCTCCTCGAGCAGAAAGATGAGCTTGTCGGCCCCTAGTGCGATGGCGGCGGAACGCGCCACGTCCAGGGCGCTCAGGTTGAAGACCTCACCGGTCGGTGAATAGCCGATGGGGGGCATCAGGGCCACGGCGCCGTCGTCCAGGCGTCGGCGTAGCGACTCGCAGTCGATGCGGCGGACCACGCCCGTGTGCCGATAGTCGATGCCGTCCAGTACGCCCAGGGGTTTGGCGGTGACGAAGTTGCCCGAGGCGACGGGGATCCACACCCCTGCCATGGGGGAGTTAGCCAGTCCGAGCGAGAGCAGGGCCTCGAGCTCGACCCGCACGGCCCCGGCGGCCTCCTTGACACAGGCCAGGGCCTCGGCATCGGTCACGCGCAATCCTTTGACATAGTGCAGCGCGGCTCCCCGCCGCTCGAGCCGTTCCTCGATCTGGGGTCGGGCCCCGTGCGCCAGCACCAGGCGTATCCCCAGGCCGTGGAGCAGGGCGAGGTCGTGGACCAGCTCGGAGAAGCCTGCCTCGGCCACCACCTCGCCGCCGAAGGCGATGACGAAGGTCCGCCCCCGGTGGGCGTGGACATAGGGCGTCGCCTGCCGGAACCAGTGCACGCACAGGTCCGGGCCGGCGGAGGGTAAATCTGGATCGGCGGGCTTGGACATGCTTAATCAGGTAATGGCTAATGTATAAGTGATAACATGACCAGCGGTACTGGCTACTCTGTCCCCTCTCCCGCCGGGAGAGGGGTTGGGGAGAGGGGACCAAAAAGATGAATCGCGCTACTTTTTCACTTATAGGTTTACCACTACCCTTAATCACAACGGCAAGCCGCCTGCGCGATGGCAACCGTGGCGTGTTTACCGTCATTGCCCTGGTATCTGCGCTTTGCGAGGAGGAGATCGCCCGCGTGCCCGGCGGCCGTCAGGATGGCGGCCGCCTCTGCCACCGCGGGGGTCCCCATATGGGTCCGCACCCGCTCCGAGGGATGGGGGACCTCGACCTCCGCAAGCGCCTCGGCACTGAAGAAGTGCAGCCCCCATCCGTGACGCTGCGCCAGTAACAGGATCGCCTGCTCGTCCTGTTTCTTGTCGATGGTCGCCACCGCCGCGACGGCATCGAGGGCGAGGCCGGCCGCCGCCAGCGCCTGCCGCACGGCGCCCTCCAGGGTCTCCAGCGAGGCGCCGCGATCGCAACCCAATCCCAGGATAACCCGCGTCACGGCTGACCTGCCGGGGGCCGATAGACCACCAGGCGTCCTGCAAGCCGTTGCCATAGGTCCGCGGGGATCGCGCGCCGGGTCACCAGGAGCACGCCACTGTACCGATCCGGATCCACGGCCTCGACCGCTGAGTACAGATGGATATTCTCGGGCAGCGGTCCGGGACCGGACCACCAGTCTCGCGCTCCTGCTTCTTGGACCAAGGCAATCGCTTCGCCATCCACGACGCGGGCAGCGACGCGCGTGAGATTGGGCTTGGGCGCCTCCAGGCGCCAGCCCAGCTCCCGCCCCAGGATGTCGACGGCGATGGTGTTCGCACCCTCAGAGGCAGTGGTGATCACCGCCGTCGCCCCCAGCAGAGCGGCCAGCCGTTCGGCATAGGCATTGGCCCCACCGACGTGCCCGGAGAGCACCGGAATCACGAACCGTGCGGCGGAATCGATCACGAGCACACCCGGATCCTGGTACTTGGAGCCGAGATGCGGTGCGATCAATCGCACCACCGCGCCCACCGAGAGGAAGAACACCAGTTGGTCGAACGCGGAGAACAACCCCGCCATGCGGCCACTCAAGGCCCCCGGGTAGGCAATGACCTGGTTGGCAAGTCCGTCCATCAAGGCCGCGTGGCCCGCGGCTACCACCACCGTCGCCCGCGGCAAGCGTTGCGCCAGCCCGCGCACCTGCAAGGCCCCCGGTTTGGTGACGGCGATCAGGGCCACGCTCGGTTCGGCAATCCCCTGCACGGCAAATTTTGGAGAATTCCAGGAAATAGCGGGAACAGTATATGTCTACCGACCGCGGTTCGTATAATGGATATCTTTTTGGACAGTCTCTTAGCCGAATCGATGTTGAGCGCCATGGGGCTCCGGTTGTCGCGGTATCTGGCAGGTGAATAGGGGCAAGCTCTTTGTGGTCGGGCTCGGTCCCGGTGCCTCGGAGCAGATGAGCTTACGGGCACGGCAGGCCATTGCCGAGTCCGAGGTGGTGATCGGTTACGCCAAGTATGTGGACCTGGTCAAGGACCTCCTCGCCGGGAAGGAGGTGGTCCGCAAAGGCATGACCCAGGAGGTCGACCGCTGTATCGCGGCCTACGAGCGGGCGAGCAGGGGTCGCACGGTAGCCCTGGTCTCTTCAGGCGACAGCGGCGTCTACGGCATGGCCGGCCTGACCTACGAGGTCCTCCTGCGATCCGGGTGGACGCCGGACGCCGGCATCGAGGTCGAGGTGGTACCGGGCATCACGGCCTTGTCGGCCTGTGCCTCCCTGGTCGGTGCCCCCCTGAGCCATGATTTCTGCGCCATCTCCTTGTCGGATCTGCTGACGCCGTGGCCGCTCATCGCGCGGCGGTTGGAAGCCGCGGCCAAGGGAGATTTCGTGGTTGCGCTCTATAACCCCAGGAGCGGGCGGCGGCAGCAACAGCTGGTGGCGGCCCGGGACATCTTGCTGCGCCATCGCCGGCCCGACACGCCGGTCGCCATCGTCAATGCCGCCTATCGGGATCAACAGACGACCCATCTGTCGAGGCTCGACATGCTGCCGGACTGCCAGATCGGGATGTTATCCACGGTCCTGGTGGGCAACGGCGATACCTACCGACGGGGTGACTTGATGATTACGCCCCGCGGCTACTCCCACAAATACGACGACCTGACGGGTCATCTCAAGCCGGGGGAGCGATCCGGCCGTTCGCTGAGCATGGGACTGGAAGGCTGGAGGTCCTGCGTGCGCGCCTATCTGCGCGCAGCGGAAGGCCCCTCACTCGAGGATACCGCCCGCTACTTCGATGCCCCCCCGGGTGAGATCCTGGCGGCGGTCGGCGAGGCAACCGACGCTGACAGGGCCGGCGCCTACGCAGCGGCGGCCGTCAGGCACGGAAAGGAGGCCATACTACTGGACGCGGCCCGCGGCTGGGGCCGGGTTCGCATCTTCATGCGCAGCGGGACCGGTGCGGAGAGCGAGCTCCTGCTGAACGCGGACGGCCTCATCCGTCACGGCGACTCCCTGTTTGCCCAGGCCTCGAATTTTCGTTTGTACATCGACTGGTCGCGGGTCCGCCGGGGGTGGCTCGTCAGGCGGGGCGAACGATCGCGCGGCCTGTATTGCGTCGACGCGGCAGGCAATAGCCTGTTCGCGCTCTTTCTGGTGCATGACCAGGGACGCTTCGATCAGGAAGCCGTGGCGCGCTATGAGCGGGCATGGCAAGATGCCCTCAATGACCGATCACAGTGGACGCGCAGGCTCCTCACGGAAGATTGAGCCGCCTATGAACGCAACGAGATCGAGAACCCTCGATCGCACTCCAAAATTTCCAGATGAAGCGACCAGGCAAACGAGAGACAACACTCAGGGGACCAGGGCCGCGGCCGCGAGCGGTATATGCTTGAGCACGGCGGCCGGTTGCGCCAGGCGGCGCGGCGTTACGGCATCCCCATCGGAGACTGGCTCGATCTATCCACCGGCATCAACCCGTGCGGCTGGCCGGTCCCCGAGCCGCCGCGGGCCGCCTGGTCACGCCTTCCGGAAGACGGAGACGGACTCGAAGCGGCGGCCCAGGCCTACTATGGTGCCCAACAGCTGCTTGCTGTTGCCGGCTCCCAGGCGGCGATCCAGGCCCTGCCGCGGCTGCGGGACCAGGCGCGCGTCAGCGTGCTCGATCCGGGTTATTTTGAGCATGCTTACGCCTGGCGATGCGCCGGGCACCAGGTCACGTCCGTCACCGCAGGACAACTGGATGACGCCGTGTCCGCATCGGACGTGCTCGTGCTCATCCATCCGAACAACCCGACCGGGGCCCGCTTTCCGGTGGACGAACTGCTCGCTTGGCAGGCCCGGCTCGCCGCCCACGGTGGCTGGTTGGTGGTGGACGAGGCCTTTATGGACGCCACACCGGAAGCAAGCCTGGCGCGCTTTTGTCCTCGGTCCGGGCTCATCCTGTTGCGTTCCTTGGGTAAATTCTTCGGTCTGGCCGGGGCCCGGGTGGGGTTCGTGCTGGCGCAGCCCCAGCTGCTGGAGAGACTCACCGCGCTGCTCGGGCCCTGGGCGGTCAGCTCGCCGGCGCGCTGGGTGGCGACCCAGGCACTCGCGGATCGCGCTTGGCAGCAAGGCAACCGCCGCTACCTGGCGGCGGCCGGCGAACGTCTGGTGGATTTGCTGACGCGCTGCGGACTGCCCCCCGACGGCGGCTGCGGTCTCTTTCAGTGGGTCCGCACGCCGGCTGCGGTACGGCTGCAGGACCGATTGGCGCAGCGGGGGATCCTGACCCGGCTGTTCACCGAGCCGCCGAGCCTGAGATTCGGTTTGCCGGGAACCGAAGCGGACTGGGCGCGGCTTGAAGCAGCGCTAGCCGACGTCACCCCCCGGCGCCCGGATACCCTCGATCGAAAATGGGTAAGGTAGGAAGGTTACCCGAAACTTACACGAGAACCGGTCGCTGAGGCGGCCAAAAGGCCCCCAGATCGAGGCTTACCGCCTCGAATGGTGGTACGGCGACCTGATCGGCATCGGCAAAGCGGCCGACCTCGATCCAGGCGCCGGCGTCGAGTCGGTAGGCCTCCAACGTGCGCTTAGCCGGATCGATCAGCCATGCATACTGCACCTCATAGTGGGCATACAGCGGCATCTTGATCTCACGATCCTTGCTTGCCGTGGACGGAGATAAGAGCTCGCAGATCCAATCAGGAACTACCTCGAAGCGGTGATCTTCCGGCAAGTAAGGCATCCGCTCCCGTCGCCAACCGGCCAGATCCGGTACCGCCACCTCTATATTCCGCACGAAGTGGATCTCCGGTTCGTCGATGATCCACCAACCGCCAGGGCCACCTCTTCCTCTGTGAAAGGGTCCTCCCAACTCGATCCCAAGCGCAGAGCTGGCCCCTACCTGGGCTCCGGAAGGCCGCGGCTGCGTGTGGAGCTGTCCGTTCAGGATCTCCCCGGTCACTCTTTCAGGCAGGGCCTCCAGGCTCTCATAAAGAGTAGGTTGAAGTTGAAGTGCCGGTTCCATCTCTTTCTCTCTTACCAGGTAAATGTAGTAATGAACTTCCTGCTGAGCCTTTTTCTTCCCCGCTGGAAGAGTTACATGACCACGACATGTTAAGCACTACCCGGTAACATGCGGAAATCGAGTGCGCCCATCAGCACTATACCTAAAAAACAGACTGAAACTAGGTACTAGGCCCCTCCGTTAATAGGTGCAGGGGATTCAAGCGCTTGAAAACAAGCTCCCGTCAATCCGCCCACAGCAGCGACAGGTCGAATGCGATAGCGTCGAACGGTGGGAGCGAAATCTGATCTTGATTATTCAAGGTAGTGAGCAAGCGCCACTTTCCCGCGTTGTTCTCGAATGCCTCCAGGGTCTGCGGCTGGGGATCGATGAGCCAGACGTGCGCCACGCCGTGTTCCGCATAGATCGGCAGCTTCTCGGCACGATCGCCCACGGCCGTTCCAGGGGACAAGACCTCACAGACCCAATCCGGGGCCAGCTCGAACCAAGCGGTTTCCGGTAAGCTCGGCAGGCGCGTCCGGCGCCAGCCTGCAAGATCCGGGACCAGGATATGGGGCCCGAGATGTAGCTCGGGCTCGTCCAGGATCCACCACCCCCCTGGCCCACCACGGCCCTTGTTGAAAGGGCCATCGAGCGCTCCTCCGAGCGATGAACTTGCCTGTAAGTGCCTGGGCGCCGGTCTTGGATGGGTGACTAAACGGCCATTGACGATCTCGGCAACAAAATGCGCCGGAACCCCTAGCAGATCCTCATAGGTCGCCCGGCGTTCGGCTGGCTCGGCCATGGTTGTCTCTCCTTAAGTCACAGCGGTGGTTCATGGTGCGGCCAGGCACTAAGGACGGCCTGCACCAGGGTCGCGAGCGGAATCGCGAAGAAGATCCCCCAAAAACCCCACAGCCCCCCGAACACCAGCACGGCCACGATGATGGCCACCGGGTGCAGATCGACCACTTCCGAGAACAACAAGGGCACCAGGACGTTTCCGTCCAGGGCCTGGATGAGGAGGTAGGTCCCCCCCAGCCAGGCGAACTGGGAGGTCCAGCCCCACTGGGACCAGGCGACCAGCAAGACCGGCAGGGTCACCACGGAGGCCCCGATGTAGGGGACGATGACCGACAACCCCACCAGCATGCCCAGCAGCATGGCGTAGTTGAGCCCGAAGGCGTAAAAGGTCAGGTAGCTCACTGCCCAGACGATCAGGATCTCCCAGAACTTCCCGCGCACATAGTTGGAGATCTGACGGTCCACCTCCCGCCATACGGCGCCGGCGATCCTGCGGTGTTTGGGCAGATAGCGCTTGAACCAATTGATAATCAGCTCCCGGTCCTTGAGGAAGAAGAACACCAGGAGCGGTACCAGGATGATGTAGACCAGCAGGGTGATGATGTCCACCACGGAGGCGAGTGACCAGGAGAGGACGCGTTGACCGAAGCCGGCGATTTCGGTATGAATGGTGCCGATCACTTCCTGGATCTGCGCGGTGGAAATGATGTCCGGATAGCGCTCCGGCAACCCCATCAGCGCCTTTTGCCCCGCGGAGATCATGCGGGGAAACTGCTGTACCAGGTCCGTCACCTGACGGGAGACCAGCGGCATGACCCCGAACAGGACCAGTCCCACAAAGATGATGAAGAGGCTGTAGACCAGGGATACGCTCACGAGGCGGTGCCAACCGTGCCGCTGCAGGAAGGAGACCAGGCCCTCGAGGAGATAGGCGATGACGATGCTGGCCAGCACCGGGCCCAACATGTCGCCCATGGTGAGCACCACCGCGAATCCGACCAGCAAGAGGACCGCCAGAAAGACGATCTGGGGATCGGAGAAATAGCGGCGGAACCAGTCGGCAAGGACCTGCATCGGGGGACGGATCAGACCTGTTTGCGGGCCTGCTCTGCCCGATACTCGGCATAGTGGCGGGCGAAGAGCTCCTCCAGCTCGTCGATCACCTCGCCGACCGGGCGCCCCTGCAGCACATGGGCCCCCATCAAGGCGGAGGTATCATTGAGCATGGCGCTGCGATCGAGCATGTGAAATTTGCGGGAAAGCCGTTTGATGGCGCCGACCACGCTCTCCTCTCGGGGGCGTGGCATCGGTGTCGGTTCCAGTGGAGCCGATGCCTGTTGGGCGTGGGCGGTGCCCCGCGACGCCAGGAATTCACCGAAGGCGAGCAAGGTATCCTGATCCGCCGGCTCCAGCGAGCGATAGCGCTTGACCAATCGCCGCTCGCCGGCGCGGCCGCTGCCCTGAATCCGGCTCACCTATTTTCCTTCCCCACCTGAATCGCCGTGGGTGTCACAGTAGCTGCGTGCAAACTCGAGCAATTCTTCCATGGCCCGCGAGCGGAATTTCTGTTTCTGGTGAACGAAAGAGAAGGGTCTGTCCAGGGGTGGATCCAGATTCAGCTCCACGAGCGTATTCAGCCGCAGCTCCTTCCGGATCGTCGCCCGGGAGACTACGGACACGCCCATACCTGCCTCCACGGCACCCTTTACCGCTTCGGGGCTGCCCAGCTCCATGGCAATCTTCAAGGAAGCGCTGGAAGGCTTCAGCTGGCGCAAGTAATCGTCGATCACCTCGCGGGTTCCGGAGCCCTCTTCCCGACAGATGAACGGATATTCCAACAGCTCGGAGAACTCGACCGCACGCTTTCCCTCCATGGGGTGGCCCGGCGGGACGATGGCAACCAGCTGATCGCGCTTACAGTTCTTCACCACCAGATTCTTGTTGCCGACGGAGGATTCCACGACCCCGAGATCGATGGTGTTGTTCTCCACCATGGACACGATGCCGTCACTGTTGGAGACCTTCAAGTGGATCGTGACCTCCGGGTAGTGTTCCTTGAAGTCCCCGAGCAGGGTCGGAAGCATATATTCAGCGATCGTGGTGCTCGCACCGATGGTGAGCGTGCCGTTGATATCCCCTGTCATCTCACGGACCGCGTTCTCCATCTCCGCGTAGAACTCAAAGATGCGGTCGGCATACTCATACACCTTCTTGCCCACATCGGTTATGCTGATGCGGTTGTGGGTACGGTCGAAAAGTCGGGTGTTGAAATGCTCTTCCAACTGCCGTACCTGGAAGGTCACCGCCGGCTGCGTCATATGCAGCGTTTCTGCGGCCTTGGTGAAGCTCAGCAACCGTGCGACCGTGTGAAAAACCTGGAGTCTCCGGTCTGCCATGAGAACAAGCTCCGCAAGATACCCAAATAAAAAAACTTTATATCACAAAGTACCAATCCTTAGGAAGATCGATCGGGGTCGCCACCGGCGCGGCGCAGGCGATCCAGGACACAGCTGATCCTCGCCGGCTGGCGGGGGGCGATTTCGATGGCAGAGCCGGTCATCGGATTTCTCTTTAACAAAAAACGCCGCCCCCAGGCGGCGCTATTCGTCGCTGCCCTGCAGCCGGGTCAGATATAGAGGCAGATGTCACTGTCTCCGGCGAACTCGAAGAAGGCCGCCGCGCCCGCATACTCGATGCCGTCGATGAATACCGCGCGGTCCATATCGAAGAGATCGACGGTCATCTGGCAGGCGATCAGCTTGACCTCCGCCTCGATGCAGAGCTCGCGCAGCTCCTCGATGCTGGCCACTCCCTTGGACTTCATCTTCTGCTTCATCATGGAGGTAACCATGCCCTGCATGCCGGGCAGCGTCATGCCCAGCACCGGAAACCACTTGTCCATGCCCATCGGCATGGGCATCCCTGGGTTCCCGAGGGGGGTTACCTCCAACGCCAGCTTCTTCTTGAGGAGCTGCAGCCCGTAAAAGGTAAAAAAGATTTGGGTCTCATATCCCAGCGCCGCGGCGGTAGACGCGAGAATAAAGGGCGGATAGGCCCAATCCAACGACCCCTTAGTGGCGATGATGGCCAGCTTCTTCTCGTCCATTGGCGCTCCTGTTAAAACCTGGTGAGTGGTTGATAGACCGGTAACCCGCAGGTCACGTCTTTTTGATCAGAAAGTGGAACTTACCACCCTCTTCCTTCGATTCCAACAACTCGTTTCCGGTCTGTTTGGAGAAGGCCTCGAAATCCTTCACGGAACCCGGGTCGGTTGCGATGATGTGCAGGATCTGTCCGGCGTCCATGCCCGAAAGGGTCTTCTTCGCGCGCAAGATGGGCAAGGGACAATTCAGGCCACTTGCATCGAGCTCTTGATCAAAGTCTGCCATAGCAAAATCTCCAACTGTTCCAGTGTGTTAGAATATGAGAAAACTCAGAAATTCTAATTTACGCCAAACCACAGGAAAAGGCAAGCCGCGTTGGCGTCGGGCAGTGGCTCAGGTTGAAAATTTTATGCTTGGCCGCTCACGCCGCCATCCGGCGTACCACCTCGAAGCCGCCGCGGGCCCAACCGATAATACCGCCCCGCAGATTGGTGACGTTGTTAAATCCCTGTTCCATGAGATAAGCGCAGGCGTGGTAGGAACGGACACCGCTGCGGCAATAGAGGATGACCTCCTTATCTTGCGGCAGCTCTCCCATCCGCGACGGGATCAGATGCATCGGCATGAGCGCCGCATCTTGAATCACACCGCCGGCAATTTCTCCCGGGGTCCGAATATCGATCAGATGGACATCGGCTCCCGCGGCCATTCGCTGCTGCAAGCTTGCCGAGTCGATTTCTTTGACCACACTTGACCCCTAGCCGGTATGTTAGGATATTCAATATATTAATGAGTTTTAATGTTCCCCTCAACGCCGGGCCAAGCCGGTGGAGAACCCCGATCCGACGGGCCCGCAAGTCGCATCGACGCGCATGGCAGCCGGCACAGATTCGCGTCTTCTCGAAACCTGCACATCCGAACCAAGACGAGACCATGGAGCTGCTCCCCATCTTCCTCGAGGTGAAAAACAAACCCTGCCTCGTGGTCGGCGGCGGGGAAACGGCGGTGCGCAAGATAGCCAGTCTTCGGCGCGCGGGGGCCGCCGTGCGGGTGGTTTCCCCCCAGCTCGACGAGCACCTCGGCAAGCTGGCGGCAACCGGCGCCATCGCCCACCTACAACGCCCCTTTGAGGAGGCCGATCTTGCCGGGGCCGTTCTGGCCATCGCGGCCACCGATGATCCCAGCGTCAATCGACACATCGCCGACATCGCCAAGCGGCACGGTATCCCGGTGAATGTGGTGGATCAACCCGCGGCATGTAGCTTTATCATGCCCTCGATCGTCGACCGGTCACCCGTGGTGGTGGCCGTTTCCACATCCACCGCCTCACCCGTTCTCGCGCGCCTGTTGCGCACGCGCCTCGAATCGCTGATTCCCGCCGGTTACGGACGCTTGGGGACGCTCTGTGGGCGCTACCGCGCTGCGGTCAAGGCCCGGTTTGCGGACCAGCGCGATCGCCGTCGATTCTGGGACCGGGTGCTACAGGGCGCCGTGGCCGAGCGGGTGTTTTCCGGACACTTAGATGAGGCAGACGCGGCCATGGAACGCGAGCTTGCCGTCGCCGAGCCCGGCGGGGACATGGGCGAGGTCTATCTGGTGGGGGCCGGTCCCGGTGATCCCGACCTGCTGACCTTCCGCGCCCTGCGTCTGATGCAGCAGGCGGATGTGGTGGTATACGACCGGCTGGTGGCCGAGCCGATCCTGGATCTGGTACGACGGGACGCCAAGCGGGTATTCGTGGGCAAGGAGCGCAACAACCACACCATGCGCCAGGAGGAAATCAACCGTCTGCTCGCGGATTTGGCCAAGGCGGGGCACCGGGTCGTGCGTCTGAAAGGCGGAGATCCCTTTATCTTCGGACGCGGCGGCGAGGAGATCGATACCCTGGCAGCGCAGCGGATCCCCTTCCAGGTCGTGCCCGGCATCACGGCCGCCTCGGGCTGCGCCACCTACACGGGCATCCCTCTCACCCATCGCGACTATGCCCAGTCCGTTACCTTCGTGGCCGGACACCTGAAGGACGGCACGATCGACCTCAACTGGCAACAGCTCGCCCAGCCGAACCAGACGGTGGTGTTCTACATGGGATTGGTGGGGCTCGCGGTCATCGTCGAGCAGCTGACGGCAGCCGGCATCTCACCGGACATGCCTGTCGCCCTGGTACAGCAGGGAACGACCCCCAACCAGCGCGTCTACACCGGCACCCTGTCCACCATCCTCGAGCGCATAGCGCAAGACCCGCCCCAGCCCCCGACGCTGATCATCGTCGGCGAGGTCGTGCGCCTGAGAGAGAAGCTGAATTGGTTCCAAGAGTCCCGGTATTCGGAGCAGGGTGCTACCACGCCCCCGCTCTCCGGAAGCTAACTCAAGTTTGACAGCCGGTTATGCGGTGCCTCGTTTACCGAGATGAAAATCCAAGGGCGTGTGGTTTGTTACCTGTGCTAAACTTCAACAACCTGTAGATCGAGGTGGGAGAGTAATTACAGCGACTTTCACAGTAACCATCCGGAAGCCATAAAGACATTAGCATCTGCTCGCCTCATGTATCCCAGAGCGTCGCATTTCGATTACTTACTGATCTTGGGCTTTAAAGCCGTTGATGCCCTGATCATCGCCGCCGTCCTAGTCGCCGCGATCAAGCTCCACGGACCACTCTGGGGACCAGGCTACACAATAGCCGTACTGGTGGCCGTTATTGTCTTCTTTTTAGTCGCTGAGGTCGTTGGTCTCTATCGTCCCTGGCGAGGAGAGACCGTCTCACGCCAGTTTTTTCAGCTCCTGCTCGTTTGGATGTGGACCTTTTTTATCCTGCTGCTGCTGGCGTATGGATTTAAATCCAGCAGTTTTTATTCACGCATCGCGATCGGCATCTGGCTGATTACAACGCCGTTCCTGCTGAGTACCTGGCGGATCGTCGGAAGGAGGGTCTTTTGTTATAAGGGTCGGAAAAGCAATGTGGTCGTTTGGGGTAGCGGAGCGCTTTATGAGCAGCTCGTGGCAACCATCTCGCAAACTCCCCGGCTGGGTCTGAACTTGGTGGAGCATATCCGGGATGACAGTGTGAATGGTTCAGCTTCCGACACCATGGACCCTAGCGCCGAGCCGACGATCAGCAAGCTAGGCAGCCTCGTCCAAGGTGCAAAAAACGGCGACTTCGATATCCTCTACATTGCCCTGCCCACCATGGCACGCGCTGAAATCGCCGAGCTTGTCGATCGACTCGCGGACAGCACCCTGTCCGTGTATATGGTTCCCGACTACTTCACCTCGAGTCTAGCTCAAGGCAAATGGTCAAATTTGGAGGGTATCCCGCTCGTCAGCATCTATGACACCCCGTTTTGGGGCGTAGAGGGTTGGGTGAAACGGATCCAGGACGTCGTACTCTCAAGTCTCTTCCTGCTCGCCGCCGCGGTTCCGATGCTACTCATCACCATCGCGATCAAGCTCTCCTCACCAGGCCCTGTGTTGTTCAAACAGCGCCGCTATGGGATAAATGGGAAAGAGATCAAGGTCTGGAAGTTCCGCTCGATGCACGTCTGCGAGGATGAGGACAAGATACCGCAGGCCAGAAAAGACGATCCCCGGATCACCAAGCTCGGCGCCTTGCTTCGCCGTACCTCCCTGGATGAGTTACCCCAACTCATCAATGTCCTGTTCGGTACCATGTCCATCGTCGGTCCCCGCCCCCATGCAATTGCCCACAACAAGCTTTACCGCAAGCAGATCAAAGGGTACATGCTGCGGCACAAGGTACGGCCCGGGATCACCGGGTGGGCCCAGATCAACGGCTGGCGTGGTGAAACCGATGACCTTTACAAGATGGAAAAACGCATCGAATATGATCTCTGGTATATTCGCAACTGGTCGCTGTGGCTGGATCTCAAGATCGTGCTCCTGACCCTGCTGTACGGGTTCACCGGTAAGGCCGCCTACTGACTGGACACCGCACCGCCAATACTTGGATTTCAAGGGAATGACACAACTCGGCCCGAAAGCACCAACCCGTCCGCGGGTCCTCATGGTGATCGGCACCCGCCCGGAGGCGATAAAAATGGCGCCTGTAGTTCAGGCGCTGGCAGCGGAGGAGGTGATCACCGGCCGTGTTTGTGTCACGGCCCAACACCGGCAGATGCTCGATCAGGTGCTCCAGCTCTTTGCCATCTGCCCGAATTACGATTTAGATCTCATGCAGCCCGATCAGGCCCTTACCGATCTTACGGCCGAGGTGCTGCTTGGTCTGCGTCCGGTCTTGCAAGATTGCAAACCCAATCTCGTCCTGGTGCAGGGTGATACCACTACCACCTGGGCCGCAGCCCTGGTTGCCTTCTATCAGCGCATTCCCGTGGGCCATGTGGAAGCCGGACTGCGCACCGGCAGTCGCTACGCCCCCTGGCCCGAAGAGATGAACCGCCGCCTCACTGGCAGGCTGGCCGAGCTACACTTTGCGCCCACCGAGCGCGCACGCCTTAATCTGCTGCGCGAAGGGGTAAAGGACACCAGCATTACCGTCACCGGAAACACCGTCATCGACGCCCTGCTGGACGTGGTACAACGGCTGCGGACCGATCCCGTGCTCCGGCATCGGGTAGAGGCTCCGTTCGACTTTCTCGATCCCGCCCGCCGACTCATCCTGGTTACGGGTCATCGGCGGGAAAACTTCGGCGCCGGCTTCGAGCGCATCTGCCGGGCCCTGGCTACCCTGGCCCAAAGGCCCGATATCCAGATCCTCTATCCGGTTCACCTGAATCCTAATGTACAAGAGCCCGTCCGACGCCTGCTGGGTGGAGTGGACAATATCCACCTCATAGCGCCCTTGGACTATCTTCCGTTCGTCGCACTCATGGACCGCGCGTACCTCCTGCTCACGGACTCGGGCGGGATCCAGGAAGAAGCCCCCGCCCTCGGCAAGCCGGTCCTGGTCATGCGCGATACGACCGAGCGTCCCGAAGCCATCGCAGCCGGTACCGCCCGTCTGGTCGGCACCGATGCCGCCGCCATCGTGGCCGAGGCCACCAGGCTGCTCGACGACGAACACGCCTATCGCGCCATGTCCCACGCCCACAACCCGTACGGCGATGGACACGCCGCGGCCCGTATCGCAGCCACCCTGAGGGTCCGTTATGCGTGACCCACAAGGCCGCAAGATTTGCGTTATGGGACTCGGCTACATCGGCCTACCCACCGCAGGTTTCCTAGCCAGCAAAGGCTTTGAGGTTCACGGGGTCGACGTCAATCCCGCGGTAGTCGAGACTGTCAACACCGGGCGTATCCACATTCACGAGCCCGAGCTCGAGCGCCTGGTCGAATCCGCGGTGCGGAGCGGGCGCTTCAAGGCCGCTACTCAACCCGTCGCGGCGGACATCTTCATCCTTGCCGTCCCCACGCCGTTCAAGGACGACCATGAGCCCGACCTTGGGTACGTGGAGGCCGCCACGCGGGCCGTTGTCCCCCAGCTGGTGCCGGGCAACCTGGTGATCCTGGAGTCTACCAGTCCGGTCGGCACCACCGAGCGGGTCGCCCACTGGCTGGCGGAAGAACGCCCGGAACTCGCCATCGCTGGCCACACCCATCACCAAGCCGAATCCCACGAGACCATCCGGGTTGCTTATTGCCCCGAGCGTGTCCTGCCTGGACGTATCATCCAAGAACTGGTCGCCAATGATCGCATCGTCGGCGGTATCGATGCGACCTCCACCGCCGCTGCCGCGGACTTCTACCGCGAATTCGTTGCCGGCAAGGTCCTCACCACCGACAGCCGTACCGCCGAGCTGACCAAGCTCGCCGAGAATACCTTCCGCGACGTCAATGTCGCCCTGGCCAACGAGCTGTCCCGGATCTGCGGTCAGCTGAGCATCGATGTCCGGGAGCTGATCCGGCTGGCCAACCATCACCCCCGGGTCGAGATCCTGCGCCCCGGACCCGGCGTCGGTGGGCACTGCATTGCCGTAGACCCCTGGTTCATCATCCACTCTGTTCCAGAACAAAGCCGGCTCATCCGCGCCGCCCGCGAGGTCAATATCGCCCAGCCGGAGTTCGTGGTCACCAAGGTACGTGCTGAGATCGCCCACATCCGACACCCGACCATCGCCTGCTTCGGTCTCGCCTACAAGGCCGACATCGACGACCTGCGCGAGAGCCCAGCCATCGAGATCGCGCTACGCCTGGCCCAGGAAAGGAACGGACGCATCCTCGTCGTCGAGCCCCACATCGAGGCATTACCGATACCATTGGCCGACGCCGGCGTCCGGCTTTACGGTGCAAAGGAAGCATTGGCAGAGGCGAATATCGTACTCGGGCTCGTCCCACACACGGCATTCCGGAAGATATCCCGACAGGCATTGCAGGAAAAAATCGTGATTGATACTTGTGGATTGTGGAAATAGAGTGGCGAAGGAAAATACATCCACCCGAGCGGGCCGGGGCCCGGTCCACGACAGCAGCTATAAGCTGTTGTATTCACACGTCGCTATGGTCAGTGACCTGTTGCAAGGTTTCATACCGGGCACCTGGATCAATGAGCTGGACCTGGCCACGCTGGAAAAATGCAATGGCAGCTACATCAGCGACGACCTCCGCGACCGCGCCGACGACCTCATCTGGCGCGTGCGCTGGGGCCGGGATTGGCTCTATGTCTATCTGTTGCTTGAATTCCAATCCACGATAGATCGCTGGATGGCGGTGCGTATCCAAACCTACCTCGGGCTTCTTTACCAGGACCTGATCCGCACTCAGCAGCTGAGTCAGGCCGGTCTACTGCCGCCGGTATTCCCTATCGTCCTCTACAATGGAGCCGATCCCTGGAATGCCGCGGGGACCCTCGACGACCTGATCGAACCGGCGCCACCCATGCTGGGCGAATACCGGCCGCAACAGGCGTATTTCCTGATCGACGAGCAGCGTGTCGCTGAGCAAGGCAACCTGCCGCAGCGCAATCTAAGCGCTGCGCTCTTCCGCCTCGAAGCCAGCCGAACACCTGCGGAGGTGCTGACAATCCTCCATGCCTTGGTCGAGTGGCTCGTAGCACCGGAACAAACCGGTCTGCGGCGGGCCTTTACTGTCTGGCTCAACCGGGTGTTTCTTCCCAAGCGACTTCCGGGCGTAGAATTCGAGTCACTGACCGATTTACATGAGGTACACGACATGTTGTCCAATCGCGTAGAAAGCTGGACAGATCAATGGAAACGCGAGGGTTTGAAGCAAGGTCTGGAGCAGGGTCTGGAGCAGGGTCTGGAGCAGGGTCTGGAGCAGGGTCTGGAGCAGGGTCTGGAGCAGGGTCTGGAGCAAGGTCGCCAAGAGACGCGCCACCTACTCGCCCGCCAAGCCCGCCACCGCTTCGGTCCCGCGATCGCCGCGCAGGCCGAGCCGCTCCTGGCAGCGATTGTCGATCCTCTACAGCTGCAGCATCTTGGCGATGCACTCCTCGCCTGCCCCGACAGCACCGCTTGGTTGCGTG
The DNA here is from genome assembly GCF_004359955.1 of Candidatus Thiosymbion oneisti. Taxonomy (NCBI): domain Bacteria; kingdom Pseudomonadati; phylum Pseudomonadota; class Gammaproteobacteria; order Chromatiales; family Chromatiaceae; genus Candidatus Thiosymbion; species Candidatus Thiosymbion oneisti. The sequence goes on along the minus strand of NZ_SMSC01000014.1, from coordinate 95,122 downwards.
CCCTGCGTCAGGCACGGTCCACGCCAACCGCCGGCGACGGGCGCCCGTAACCGACATTCAAAAGCAGTCGATGAGCCTAATTGAAAACGCTTGCGACAGGGAGCGGAGCAAAAGGGAAGACCTGACCCTTTATCCGCACAAGAGCGACCTAACCTTGAATCTTATGCAATCATCCGGAGCATGACAACTAGGGTATAAGATATTGTGTACTGGTAACGACAAGCTACGATAGGGGCGCAGTGAGTGTTTAACGACAAGTCGATTCTTATTACCGGCGGCACCGGATCCTTCGGCAGGCAGTGCACAAAAACGGTCCTGGAGCATTGTGACCCTCGCCGGTTAATCGTCTTCTCGCGCGACGAGCTCAAGCAGTTCGAGATGCGGCAGGAATTCAACGCACCCTGCATGCGTTACTTCATCGGTGACGTCAGAGACTATGAGCGCCTGGAGCAGGCAACGCGCGGGGTCGACTACGTGATCCATGCCGCTGCCCTGAAGCAAGTCCCGGCGGCCGAGTACAACCCGACCGAATGCATCAAGACCAATGTCTACGGCGCTGAAAAACTCATCCGCTCCTGCCTTGTCAACGGGGTCGAGAAGGTCATTGCGCTATCTACGGACAAGGCCGCGACCCCCATCAACCTCTACGGTGCCACCAAGCTCGCATCCGATAAACTCTTCGTGGCCGCCAACAACATGGCCGGTGGCCACAAGACGACCTTCGCCGTAGTACGCTACGGCAACGTCGTCGGCTCCCGCGGCTCGGTCGTTCCATTCTTCAAGAAGCTCATCGCCGGGCAGGCGGAAGCCCTGCCCATCACCGACGAACGGATGACCCGTTTCTGGATCACGCTCCGGCAAGGCGTGGACTTTGTACTGGAGAGTTTCCAACGGATGCAGGGTGGAGAGATCTTCGTGCCCAAGATCCCATCGCTCCGGATTATGGATCTGGCGCAGGCCATGGCGCCCGAAATAGCGACCCGCATCATCGGGATCCGTCCCGGCGAAAAGCTGCACGAGGTCATGTGTCCCGCCGACGACTCGCATCTGACCCTGGAGTTTGCCGACCACTACATCATCCAACCGACGATCGAGTTCGCCTATAGGAACCAGGGATACGACGTGAATGCGATCGGCGAGACAGGAATGCCGGTCATACCAGGATTCGAGTACAACTCCGGCACCAATAAACACTTCCTCTCTGTCGAAGAAATCCGGGAGCTTAATCGCATCGCCGCTGTCGGCTGATGCACCGCCATGTATCCAGCCCGGCACCACCCACAAGCCCCTGCACCCGATTACCGACCTTCCGACGCAGGCTCGCCGGCACCGCGTTATCCGTAAAAGTGGATAATTTGTTGACGAACTGTTCCCAAGCGCCCAACGTCAGTCAACCCCATCCGCCGAACCGTCGACGCCGACCACAGTGACCAACCGCTATCGGGGAACAATGATGGCTCGGTGCCTATTACCTCAGGCCAAGGGTGCACACAGATGTTCAGCACCGCCGCGCTTCGAGTAGCCAACGTCGCGCTCCGCGGATTTGCTATGGGCAGCAAGTTCGTCTTGATCTTTGTGCTGGCCAGGCTTCTGGAGCCGGCCGAACTGGGTCTGTATGGCCTGTTTGCAATTACGGTAAGGTTCGGCACGCTGCTCATCGGCGGGGACTATTACATCTATGCCCAGCGAGAGCTGTTATCGGAGGATAGGCAGCGTTGGTCGTTTGTCCTCCAGCATCAAGCGATCGCCACCGGATTGCTCTACCTGGCCCTCCTGCCGACCCAACTGCTGCTCTTCCGGTTTGATCTGTTGCCCGGCAGTCTGATCGTCTGGTTCTTCTTGTTGTTGGTCTTCGAGCACCTTGCCCAGGAAATCAACCGACTCCTCATCGTCATGGGACGGCCCATTATCGGGAGCTGGATCTTCTTCATCCGTATGGGGGCCTGGGTCTGGCCCCTGGTGGCTATCATGTGGCTCCTGCCGCGGGCGCGAACGCTGGACGCGATTTTTCTCGCCTGGCTGCTCGGCTCCGCGCTCGCGTTCGCTCTCGGAATGCTGGCCGTCATCAGAGAAGCGGCACCCTGGCGACGCTGGCCTTTGGATTATGCCTGGCTGAAGCGGGGTTTCGGTGTGGCCCTTCTGTTCCTGACGGCGACCCTCTGTAGCAATGTGATGACTACGGCTGACCGCTATATAGTCGAAGCTCTGGTTGGTAGGGACTTGCTGGGTGTTTACGTGCTGTATATGAGCATTGCGATGGCGATCGTCGCCTTCCTGGATCCGGCGGTGTTCTCGTTCCTGTATCCGCGGATTGTCGGCGCTTATCGCCGGGGGGAACTGCTTGCTTATCGCCGCCTCATGAAGGAACTGATTTGGTCGTCTATCGCGCTTAGTCTCGGGCTTGCAATCCTGATTGCCCTATCGGCGCCGTTCGTCCTGCGGTGGACCGGGCGGTCCCTCTATGTCGAGCACCTACCCTTGCTTTGGGTCCTCTTGAGTGTTGCCGTGATCCATGTGATCGGGATGGCCCCGCACTACAGCCTCTACGTCCGGGGGGCCGATCGCGTAATCGTACTCGCGCATATTTCAGCGCTGTTCGTTTTTGCCGCGGTGGCCGTGTTGGTTGCCCCGCACGCGCCCTTCTACGCGCCGGCGTACGGGTTACTGGCTGGTTTCCTCTGGATAGGCGGCCTCGAGCTCGTTTGGTACCGACACTTAGCCCGTAGGATGCGGTGAGGCCAGGTCTGTCCCGACGCAGGCTTGTCCCGACGGAGGAGGGAACCTGGAGGGAGCTTGCCGAACCGCATCTTTGGACTCATTCAACCCCCTCCGACATCCTGTGCATCCTGTACAAGATCCTGTTGCCATTCAACTCTAACTGACTGTTTTTACATGTTGAATGGCCGCAATACCCCGCTACAGTCGATCAAGTGGTTAGCGTAGGGTCTGCTGTGCGGACCTTCTGAATGTCAACATCTGACGGTGCTTGAAGTGGTATTATTCCACTCCGTTCGGTCCGGCACCGAAGTCCCTTTCCGATCCGCCGCCGCCAAACCAATGATCCCATACGGCAGACACGATATTACCGAAGGAGACATCGCCGCTGTCGTCGCAGTACTCCGTTCGGATTTCATCACGCAGGGCCCCGTGATTGAACGCTTCGAGAAGGCTGTCGCCGGGTACTGCGGCGCCAGTCACGGCATTGCGGTTAACAGCGCCACCTCCGCCCTGCACATCGCCTGCCTGGCGCTCGGGCTGGGAGCGGGCGACCGGCTCTGGACCTCGCCCATCACCTTCGTCGCCTCCGCCAACTGTGGACGCTACTGCGGCGCCCAGGTCGACTTCGTCGATATTGACCCGCTTACCTATAACCTGAGTGTCGAGGCACTCGCCGCCAAGCTCGCCCAGGCGGAGACTCGGGGCACCCTGCCCAAGGTCCTGGTGCCGGTGCACTTCGCCGGACAGTCCTGCGACATGGTGGGCATCCGGGCCTTGGCCGACCGCTATGGCTTCAAGATCCTGGAAGATGCCTCCCACGCCATCGGCGGGCGCTATCGTGACGAGCCGGTCGGCTCTTGTAAGTACTCGGATATCACCGTCTTCAGCTTCCATCCCGTAAAGATCATCACCACCGGCGAAGGGGGGGTGGCGGTCACCAAGGACGCGGACCTCGCCGTGCGTATGACCCGGCTACGCAGCCACGGTATCACCCGTGACCCGCGCGCGATGCAGGGCGAATCGGATGGTCACTGGTACTACCAGCAGCTCGAGCTCGGCTTCAATTACCGCATGACCGACATCCAGGCCGCACTCGGTTACAGCCAGATGCAGCGCCTGGATACTTATGTGGGCCGGAGGCAGGAGCTCGCCGAACGCTACGATACGCGCCTTTCCGAGTTGCCGCTCGTTCGGCCCCATCGGCATCCGGACACCTACTCCGCTTGCCATCTCTACGTCATCCAGGTGGACCCGGAGCGCACACCCCTCGGGCGTGGCGTCCTGTTCAATCGACTCAGACAAGAGGGGATTGGCGTCAATGTCCATTACATCCCCGTGCACACCCAGCCCTATTACCGATACCTTGGCTTCAAGCATGGTGATTTTCCTGTTGCCGAACGCTTCTATGTAAATGCCATTAGTTTGCCGCTCTATCCGACCATGACCGAGGAACAACAGAATATCGTGATCGAATCGATCTCGATGGCTTTACGATGAGGATAGCGGTAATCCCGGCCTGGGGAGGGAACAAACGCATCCCACGAAAGAACATCCATGCTTTGCCGGAAGGCCGATTGTCTGCCACTCCATCGCCGCGGCCCAGGAGAGTCGCTTGTTCGATCACATAGCGGTTCCAACCGATGACGCCGAAATCGCCTCGGTTGCACGGCAATACCATTAAGTTAGAGACTGTCATCTCGACTAGAGGGGTAACCGTTCAACCCCCTTCTCTTCGGGATCAGGATCGAGAGAGAGTTGAACGGTTACCCGAAGGGAGAGATCCTGGACCGTAAAATCAGGCACATATTCACAAGATTTCTCGCTGCCTGCCTGTGCGTCCCTGCATGCAGACAGGCGCTCGAAATGACAAGTAACAACAAACGCTGCCGGCAGCGCTTAACTTAATGGCATTGGGTTGCACGGGACCTGACAATCAGGCGTAAGGCATTCCCGATGCAAGTATCTCAATAAAGCCCAATGGGGAACTAATCCATGTACAGCACGACTCAAGAGCAGTTCTGGGCCAAGACTTACGGCGATGAATACACAAAGCGGAATATGGATTCAAGGCTAATAGTCAACAACGTGGCCTTTTTTCTCAGAATCCTGCGCCGTACTGGTCCCCTTAAGTCTGTTATCGAGCTCGGAGCAAACATCGGATTCTGCCTGCGCGCGCTTCGGTCATTGCTTCCTGACACCGAGCTTTCCGCGCTCGAGATCAACGAATCCGCGGCTGACGTTTTAGAGAGTTGGGGCGAGGTTACCCGGGTCTATCGACAGTCTCTCCTTGAATTCGAGCCGAACCGGTGTTGGGATCTTGCCTTTACGAAAGGTGTGTTGATCCATATAAATCCAGAGAAACTTTCAGTTGCCTACGATAAGCTCTACGCATCGAGCGGCAAATATGTATTGGTTGCGGAGTACTACAATCCGAAGCCGGTGACGATCCCCCATCAAGGCCATACAGACACACTCTTTAAACGCGATTTTGCAGGGGAGTTGCTCGACCGATTCTCCGATCTCCGACTCATCGACTATGGCTTCGTTTATCGGCGTGATCCGGTTTTCCCGCAAGACGATGTGTCTTGGTTTCTGATGGAGAAACGTTAGCGGATAGACTTAAGGGCACCTTGAATTTTTCAAGGTGGCCATGAATAAAAGTCAGGAGGTTGTCGCTGAACGGTAATGTTGTTTCTAGGATTCTTTGAGGGACCTGCATCTTTACAAACGAGTCAAGTTTGTGCGCTGCACAAAAATAGTTCTGCCTCTTGTTGGGCAGGAATCGCAAATCCTTTGAACCACGGATGGACACAGATGGACACGGATAAACACAGATCACAATCCGTGTTTATCCGTGTCCATCCGTGGTTCTTCCTTGGGGGAGGAGGGGGTCACGACTCGTCGGTCTGAGGCGAAGCCTCGCTGGATTTTGTACGCAATTGTATTAGCGGTGCCGAAAAATGGAGTCTGTCGTTGATAGTATTAGCCGAATTGCGCTCGGCACCGTTCAGCTTGGTCTTGACTACGGAATTGCAAACACAAGAGGACAGGTCGTGCTGGAGGAGGCTACGGCGATTCTTCGCTATGCGCGTGATAATGGCCTGGACACGTTGGATACCGCGGTAGCTTATGGTGATGCAGAACGGCGACTCGGCGCGATCGGCATAGGTGGTTGGCGAGTCGTGTCGAAGTTGCCGGCACTGCCCGAGAAGATCCGTAGCGTCGATGATTGGGCCACGCGGGTGGTAACCGATTCCCTGCACAGGCTTCGGATAGAACGCTTGCATGGTTTATTGCTGCACCGCCCAAAAGATTTGCTGAGTACTTGCGGCAAAGCCCTGTATTGTGCCCTGCAAGGCCTCAAGGAACGCGGATGGGTCGAGAAGATCGGCATTTCGGTCTATGGTCCGGATGAGCTCGACAATATCTGCAATTTCTTCGACCTGGACCTCGTGCAAGTACCGCTGAATGTCCTGGACCGGCGGCTGGTAACTTCCGGTTGGCTACCGCGCCTGCAGCGAAATGGGATCGAGGTACATGTCCGCTCGGTCTTTCTTCAGGGGCTGCTACTGATGTCGGCCAATAGCCGACCAGCCGGGTTTCGCCGTTGGCAGGGGTTGTGGGATCGATGGCAAACCTGGTTGGCGGATACCGGTCTCGATCCCTTGTCCGCATGCCTGGGCTTTGTACTGGATCAGCCGGGCATCGACCGGGTTATTGTCGGGGTCGAAGACTTGAGCCAGCTTCAGGAGATCTTGACTGCTGCATCCGGTCCTGTGCCCGCGCTGCCCGATGATCTGGGCTCCGACGATCCCGACCTGATCAACCCCTCGCGGTGGCATCTTTCATGAAAACCCTGGCCATCGTTCAGGCACGAATGGGATCGACCCGTTTTCCCAGCAAGGTGATGCAACCCATTCTGGGGAAACCGATGATCGGGTTGTTACTCCACCGGCTTTCCCTGGCAAAGCGGATCGACCGGATCCTGCTGGCAACCTCCGACCATTCCCGGGATCGACCGCTCGTGGAGTACGTGCGGGAGCTAGGGTATGCCGTATATCGGGGAAGCGAGAAAGACGTGCTGGACCGCTATTACCAGGCGGCTAAGCCGCATAAGCCTGCTGCCGTAGTACGGATTACCGGAGATTGTCCGCTAATCGATCCGGCGGTAGTGGACGCCGTGGTCGGGGCCTTTCACGCAGACGCGGTAGACTATTTATCCAACACTGGGCAACGGACCTTTCCGGACGGACTGGATACGGAGGTGTTTTCGTTCCCGGCCCTGGAACGGGCGAGTCGGGAAGCGACCCGACCTCACGAGCGGGAACACGTCACCCCCTACCTGCGGGAATCGGGTAACTTTTCGCTCGGCAATTATCCTCATGAGGAGGATTGCTCGGCCGAGCGCTGGACTGTGGATGAGCCTGAGGACCTGGACGTTGTTCGGTACGTATTCACGCACTTTCATCCCCGACTGGACTTCGGTTGGCTCGAGGTGTTGGCCTGGTGTCGGCAGCAGCCGGAGCTGTTCGCGGCCAATCGTCACTTGCCCAGCAACGAAGGCGCGACCATGGGCACGGGCCAAAAGCTCTGGCGACGCGCCAAGCGTATTATCCCAGGTGGCAACATGCTGCTGTCGAAGCGGGCCGAGATGTTTCTGCCGGAACAGTGGCCGGCCTATTTCAGCCGCGCACAGGGGTGCAGGGTCTGGGACCTGGACGACCGCGAATACATCGATATGTCGTTCATGGGCATCGGCACCAATATCCTGGGCTATGGTCATCCGGAAGTCGACGAGGCCGTCATGCAGACGGTGCGGGCCGGTAACATGAGCACCTTGAATTGCCCGGAGGAGGTCGCTTTAGCCGAACGGCTGATCGATTTACATCCCTGGGCGGAGATGGTGCGCTTCGCCCGCTCCGGCGGCGAGACCAATGCCATCGCCATTCGCATCGCCCGTGCCGCATCGGGACGCGATAAGATTGCTATTTGTGGCTATCATGGCTGGCATGATTGGTATCTCTCTGCGAATCTTGCCGATGACCACAACCTGGATGGACACCTATTGCCCGGACTCGAGCCCAAGGGTGTTCCACGCAACCTGGCAGGCACGGTATTTCCTTTCACCTACAACCGCTTCGATGAGCTGGAGGCGCTGGTTGCGCAACAGGATATCGGCGTTATCAAGATGGAAGTGTCCCGCAACCTGGGGCCACAAGAAAGCTTCCTGCAGAATGTGCGTAAGCTCGCTATCGACAAAGACATCGTTCTGATTTTCGACGAATGCACATCCGGATTCCGCGAGACTCTCGGCGGTCTGCACAAAAAGTTCGGCGTCGAGCCGGACCTGGCGATATTCGGCAAGGCATTGGGAAACGGCTACGCGATCACGGCGGTCATCGGGCGCCGTGCCGTGATGGAGGCCGCACAATCGACCTTCATCAGCAGCACATTCTGGACCGAGCGCATTGGACCGAGCGCGGCCTTGAAGACGCTTGAGGTTATGGAACGTAAGCGCTCCTGGGAGCGGATCACCACGACAGGCCATGCGATCGCCGAGAACTGGCGGCGCCTCGCCGACGACAGGGGGGTCCGAATCGATCTCTCCGGTTTGCCGGCACTGATCGGCTTTGCAATCCAAAGTCCCCAGGCGCTGGAATACAAGACCCTGATAACCCAGGAGATGTTGGCGAAGGGCTATCTTGCCGCAACCAGTGTCTATGTCTGTACGGAGCACACATCGGAGGTCATTGACGGCTACTTCGACGCTCTCGACGGCGTCTTCGACCTGATCGGTGAGTGCGAGCAGGGGCGGGATGTCACCTCGCTCCTGAAGGGGACTGTCTGCCACACCGGCTTCAAGCGATTGAACTAATAAGCAATCAGCTATTCCTTGTGCGCATCGCCTTCCGTACCGACTCCTCCCTGCAGATCGGCACCGGTCACCTGATGCGCTGCCTCACCCTCGCGGACGGGTTGGTACGGCGTGGGCATACCGTGCTCTTCATCTGCCGCGAGCTGGCGGGCAATGTCAACGCCTTGGTGTGTGAGCGGGGACACAGGCTCGCGCTGCTGCCGGCCCCGCCTGCCTCCGGTGTGGTAACGGCCCAGGAGAATGCCCCGGCCCATGCCGCCTGGCTCGGCGTATCCCAGGATACAGATACGGAACAGACGGTAGCGGCGTTGGATCGTGCCGGTGTCGACAAGCTCGATTGGCTCGTGGTGGATCATTATGCCCTCGACACGCGCTGGGAAGCGCATCTGCGTAGCCGTTGTATCCGGCTCATGGTCATCGACGATCTGGCGGATCGCCCGCATGATTGTGATTTGCTGCTCGACCAGAACCTCGGCCAAATGCCAGCTACTTATGCGCATCGAGTCCCGGCAAGCAGCAAGGTCCTGGCTGGACCGCAATACGCGTTGTTGCGCCCCGAGTTTGCTGCACTGCGGCAATACAGCCTCAATCGGCGGGCCATTCCGCGACTAGAGTGTTTGCTGGTCAGCATGGGTGGGGTCGATAAGGATAATTTCACCGGCAAGGTACTCAGGGCACTGAAACCTGGTCCGTTACCGCCGGACTGCCGCATCAAGGTGGTGATAGGTCCCCATGCTCCCGCGCTGGAACACGTAAGGGCATTGGCCTCCGAAATGCCGTGGGTGACTGAAGTTCTGGTTAACGTATGGGACATCGCGAAACTGATGGCCGAGAGCGACCTGGCGATTGGTGCGGCGGGAAGTACCTCCTGGGAACGTTGCTGTCTCGGTATTCCGACAATTCTTTTTCCTGTAGCGAGTAATCAAATATCCAATTGCGCCGCCTTGGGGAAAGCCGGAGCGGTAATCGCGTTGGATGCCCGAGTTTTGACCGGGAGGGGTCAGCCCGAGTGGGCGCGTGCGATACAAGATGCAATTGAAAAGGTAGAACCGAAGTTGCACGTTATGTCTCAAGCAGGTGCGCGCATCTGTGACGGCCTGGGCACCGGCCGGTTGGTTAACGAACTTATTAGCGAGAACCCGAAATGACCTCAGACGTTCTTAGCTTCTGGAATAGCAGAGCCCCGCTCTCATGCAAAGCAGGCAGCAATGATCTGATTGCCAAATCGATAGAGATCGAGGCCCTGGCAAACTATTTCAGGGATGGACTCGAGGTTATGGAGTTTGGTTGCGGCAATGGAATAACTGCCCTCGAGCTGGCGAGGCGTTTCCAAATAAGCATCGAAGCGTTCGATTTTTCTTCAGCCATGATCGAAGCAGCCGTATCATCGGCAAACTCGACAGACCTCTCTTCCAAGGTAAATTTTTCAGTGGGTGACATTACCGATCCGCCGGAAATAGCCGGTCGTTTCGATATTGTCTTCACAGAGCGAATGGTGATAAATCTCTCTCATTGGAAAGCACAGCTTGCCGCTATCAGTACGCTATGTGGTTATCTGAAACCGGGAGGCAAGCTATTGCTTATGGAGAATAGTGCTACTGGTCTGAAAAAAATAAATGAAATGCGAAGTATGGTGGGCCTACCAGAGATTTCTCCACCCTGGCACAACCTCTACCTTGATGACACAAAAGTCTCTGAGGTCACGATCGATGATTGCGATCTGGTCGAGGTTGTGCCCTATAGCGCAACATATTATTTTCTCAGCCGCGTGGTCAACGCATGGCTTGCGCATCAGGAGGGGCGGGAACCCAGCTATGATGCGCCGGTGAACCGCCTCGCACAGCTGCTTCCCCCTATTGGGGATCATGCACAAGGAAAGTTGTGGGTTTTCGAAAAGAGGTCTTGATATGGGCCTTGGTCGTCGTCTATGAAAAGGTCTTGAAAAATGAGCTATAACCTAATCCGAATCGCAGACCGAACAATAGGGTCTGATCACCCACCATTCATTGTTGCCGAGATGTCCGGTAACCATAACCGATCGCTCGATCGCGCCTTGGCGATCGTCGAGGCGGCGGCAAAGGCCGGCGCGCATGCCCTCAAGCTCCAGACCTACACCGCGGATACCATGACCCTCGATCTCAAGGAGGGTGAGTTCTTCATCGATGATCCGAACAGCCTGTGGCAGGGCAAGTCACTCTATGAGCTCTACCAAGAAGCGCATACCCCGTGGGACTGGCACGAACCGATCTTCAGACGTTGCCGGGAGCTGGGGCTCATCGGTTTCAGCACGCCGTTCGACGAGACCGCGGTCGATTTCCTCGCAGGGCTCGAGGTCCCCTGCTACAAAATCGCCTCGTTCGAGAACACCGACATCCCGCTGATCCGCAAGGTCGCCGCTACCGGCAAGCCGGTGTTCATCTCGACCGGCATGGCCACCGTCACCGAGCTCGATGAGAGCGTCCGCGCCGCCCGCGAGGCCGGCTGCAAGGATCTGATCCTCTTGAAATGCACCAGCACCTACCCGGCAACGCCCGAAGACACCAATCTCCTCACCATCCCCCATCTGCGCGAGTTGTTCGGCTGCCAGATCGGCCTCTCCGATCACACCCTGGGCATCGGCGTTGCTATTGCCAGTGTGGCACTGGGAGCGACCGTCATCGAGAAGCACTTCACCCTTGCCCGCGAGGACGGCGGCGTCGACTCGGCGTTCTCGCTGGAACCGCACGAGCTGGCGGCCCTGGTCGTAGAGACCGAACGTGCCCGGCAGGCACTCGGGGAGGTGACATACGGCCCGACCGAGGGTGAACGCGCCTTACGGGCCTTTCGTCGGTCCCTCTATGTGTGCGCGGATCTCCAACCCGGCGATAGGCTGACCGAGCACAGTGTCCGGGCCATTCGACCTGGAAAGGGATTACCCCCGAAGTACCTCGATAAGTTGATCGGCATGCGGGTAGGTCAGGCCGTCAAAAGGGGTACACCGCTGACGTGGAACCTACTGGAGATGGATAAACTCGGGCAATAAGAGAGACAGTTAGTGCGAATACTTATAACCGGCGCTGCGGGAGTGATAGGAAAGAAACTCACCAAATATCTCTGCGAGACTAGTCATCGAATCATACCGGTGGATGTTGTGCAGCGTGATGGGGTGATTTCTGCTGACTTGCGAGACGAAGCCACTGTATATCGTCTTGTAAAAGAGTATGTCCCTGACCTGATACTACATCTGGCAGCTATCAAGAATCTACGCTTCTGTGAGCAAAACAAAGAAGCAGCTCGTGCAACGAACTACGGCATTACAGAGATTCTGACCAGAGCATGCTCGGAATTCGGAACGCGCATGATATTCTTTTCCTCGGATTATGTCTTCGGGAAATATAATCACTTTTGGCAAGAGGACGATCCTCCTTGTCCAACGACCCGATACGGTAAAGACAAAGCAGCTTCCGAGCGGCTTATCCGAGAACGACTTTCCGACTATGCAATCGTGCGGACTGCCCAAGTCTATGGTTTCGCAGGGGACTTCGTGAGTTTAACCTGTGAGGCACTGACCTCTCGACGAGAGTTCATAGTCCTTGCAAATCTCGTCAATTGCCTGACGTGGATTTACGATCTACTTCCCATGGTAAATAAAATCATAAATCACGCTAATCAGGGTATTTTCCATTGCGTAGGATCGGAAGCCATGTCTCGATACCAATATGCGTGTGAAATAGCCAAAGCGTTCGCTTTGGACCCCTCTTACATTCAAGCCGTAAATCTGGATTTTTCAAACGATATTCGTCCTCCCGTCGTTTGGCTCAATGGTGCATCCACCTACGAAACTCTTCGGGTTCATCCAGGGAAGTTGAAGGATAATCTTCCTTTATGTTCTTCATATGCAATGGAGGTAACCCGACATTGAAAAATACACCATTAATTCCGCCATCCCACAAAACCGTGGAAGGCGTGAAATACCTGCTTCTTGCATTGCTGGCCACACTCTTTTTGGTGGAGCTTGGCCTGTCGTTCGGCTGGAAAGTAAAGGGGGATTTGGTTTATATGCACTATATTGCGTATTTGATCAATGAACATGGTTTTGTGCCGTATCGTGATATCTTTGAACCCAATATGCCGGGTTCGTACCTATTCCATATGGCAATAGGAAGAATGTTTGGTTACTCCGATTATGCGCTTCGCATAGTGAATGTTGCTTGGCTTGCGGCAACATTCGTAGTAACCTGGTTTATTATGAATTCATTTGGGAAGGTTGTTGCGCTTGGTAGTTGCTTATTGTTTGGTCTCCTATACTTGGGATATGGACCCTATATGAGTCTGCAGAGAGATTTCATTGCCATATTGCCAATGGCTACCGCTCTCTTACTCGCCACCCAGCGACAACCCAACCATTCGGTTAATCTCATACATTTTCTGCATGGAGTGCTCTTTGCGTTTGTTACCCTCATCAAACCACATCTGATTATCGGGCTTCCCGCCATGATCGTGTATAACTGTATACATGACACCAATGGTTCAAAGTCGATAAAAAAACTTATCAAACCCTTTATTGTGGGGGGGCTTTTCGCGCTGGTTGGTTTTCTATTAACCCTGATAATTCCTTTTCTATGGCTTTGGCGAATTGGAGCACTCGAATCCTTTTGGGATATTTTTTCATCATATGCACCGCTATATCCACAGATGTCCGGAGATAAAAAGTTTCGGGAAACTTCCTCTCATATTATGTACGTGTTATATAAGTATTTAGACTTTAAAAGACTCGGTACTTTATCCATGGCTTCTATATTTGGACTGTATCTTGTCTTGACAAGGCCTATATTTGTTGCAATAAAAAAGCCATTGATATTATTATTCTTATTATCCATACTCTATGCCGCCTCTGCTGGTATCAGCGGGAAATTATGGTCTCCGCATTTGATGCAATATATGTACTTTGCGAGTTTGGGTGCAGCAATCATTCTCTATTCGCCTCCTTCTTCATGTGCGAACCTATATCGTCCGAACATTCTTCCCCTCTTGGTTTTCATCGTTGCCGCAACGCCAATACTCCAAGCTACTTTTTTTAGAATTGTGCTCAACGCGAAAACACCATACGAGTTATCCTTGGAGGTAAGACAAGACGAAATAACCGCGTACTTAAATGCGCATCTGTCACCAACCGATAAAGTTCAACCATTATGTTGGGACGAAGGGGTTATAGAGGCAATGCTTGCTTCAAAAGCGATCCTTGCAACTCCCTATATTGCCGAACTTCAATTTTATCATCATGTGTCAACCCCGTATATCCAAAAGTTGAGAGAAGATTTTATTACAAAGTTAGAGAGAGAAATGCCAAGATTTATTGTTGATGTACACACATACGAACCCATATCAGGATTGGACACGACGTATGAATTTCCAGAATTGAAAGCGTTTATAAAAAAACATTATGATAAAGATTATGCCGGGAGTGATTTCGATATTTTTCGCCGTGATGATAGTTAGTTCAGACAGCAGAAGCGCATCTATGTCCTCCATACGCAATGGAGCAGGAGTTACGCAGTTGAAAATGCTTTTCCGCACTTGTCGGGTCCTGAATAGTTACGATCAATCAAAAATACAGACCAACCAACAACAGGCCTTTTTCTGTAAGGCCCGGTTACGGGGGCATCGGATATGAAAAATAGTTATTGTATGAATTGCCGCAGTCCGCATCTGGAGCGGTTTATCGATCTTGGTAACCAGCCAAACGGGAATGTTTTCCCCAGCCTGAATGAAATCGATAGCGAACGGATGTTCCCTTGCGTTATGTTGGTCTGCACTCGGTGTTGGCAAGTGCAATTGGAAGAGTTTCCTCCCGTCGATGCCATGTTCACGGATCACCCCTATGTCACTGGTATCAATCAACCAATGGTTACCCACTTCGAGCACCTTGTGCATGATATTATGCGGAAATTCGCCATTCCACCGAACAGTCTTGTGCTTGACATCGGGGCCAATGATGGAACGCTGCTCTCGAAGTTTCGTGATCGTGGGATGCGCGTGTTGGGCATCGACCCTTGCAAGCGGACCGGTGAATTGGCCCGAGATGCGGGCATTACCGTCTTCGAGGCTTTTTGGAACCGGCAGGGTGCCGAAGCGATGAAACAGCTTGGGGGCCATCCTGATCTGATCACAGCTACCGCCGTATTCTATCATCTGGAAGATATTCATAGCTTTGTCCAAGGCTTGGAGATTATTATGAGGGAGAATACGATCTTTTGTACCCAGTGTGTGTATCTGAAAGACCTGATCGACAATCTTCAATTCGACCATTTCTATCACGAACACACGATGATGCATGCGATTGGCCCGCTACGAACTCTTTTCTCCGAATATGGTCTACGATTATTGGATGTGGACTTCTATCCTGTTCATGGGAGGTCTTTTGTATTGTATGTCGGCAGAGAAGAGTCACGTTTTCCTACGACAAGAAAGATTGATGATACAATTGCCGAGGAGAAACGCGCCGGGCTCGGTCGGCTACAAACGTATTTCGACTTTTCCAAACGTGTGGAACACAACAAACAGGAGCTTATGTCATTTCTGAGGCAAATCAGAAGTGCAGGAAAGCGAGTGTTTGGAGTTGGCGCCCCTGTGAAAGGAAGCACCTTGCTTAATTACTATGGTATCGGGCCTGATCTCGTCGCATGTCTCACCGAAATCAATTCGTATAAAATCGGTCGCTACAGCCCCGGAACTCATATTCCGATTGTGGACGAGAATGCAATCGATGAGCCGCCGGATTATTACTTGCTTCTGTCCTGGAATTTTCTGGATTTCTTTATCGAGAAATACGCGGATTATCTCAACGCCGGAGGTAAGTTCATTATTCCACATCCAATCGTCAAGGTTATCGGAAAAGACAGGCAATCACTATCAATAAAAAGGCAGCCCCCTCGATTGTAGAGAGTAGGATACCCTAAATGAAGATTCTATTTATCAGTGATCTGTTAGGCAAAGACTGCATAGGAAGAGTACCTTTAGGGGTACTCTATCTTTCTGCCGCTTTAAAGCACTCCGGCCACACAGTCGACTTGGTTGACACGAAACACTTTTCAGGCATAACGAGAAAGATTGATGATTTTTGTTCGGTTGTTAAGAAAATTAATACGCTTACCATTAAAAAGTATATATATTTTATGGAAAGGATACGCCTTGACCAACAGGATCGCTCCGGTAAAACTGAAATTAGGACAGTGGTTTCACGTCATTTATAGAAGTCTATTCCATTGAGCCTTTCATCAGGCCATTGCCGCAGAGCGAATATGAATATATCGCTAGTCAGTTATCGGATTTTCGGTTATGAAAACATCGCTCATCATTCCGTTTAAGGACGAGGTGGAGTATGCGGAAACGACTATGAGAACGGCATATGCCTATTTATCCGCACATGAAATTGACTTTGAACTTGTTGCAGTCGACGACAGTACTGACGGAACCTGGGAGATTCTTCAATCCTTTGCGGATTTACACCAAAACGTTGTCGCAGTGAAAGGGGGGGAACCTCCGGGGTATGGGAAGGCATTACAAAAAGGGTTTGGTGTTGCCACGGGGGACGTTCTTATTCCATTCAATGGCGATCTCAGTGATTCACTCGACGACGTGATCTCATATATCCATCTGATAGAGGACGGGTATGAAATGGTCTTTGGATCGCGGTTTATGGCCGGAGCAAAAGTGGCTGGCTCCACAGCGGTGAAAATCTTTGTATCGCAGTTGGGTAACGGGTTTCTCCAAATACTTTTCCGCACCGACTGTAGTGACATCACCAACTCATTCAAGGCGTATAGAAGGATGGTGTTGGAAGAGATCACCCCGACCGCCGACGGATACGATATCGGAATGGAGATAGCCTTGAAAGGCATTCTCAGGAAGTACAGGTACACGACAATCCCCGTGGCTTGGTCGGATCGAAAGTATGGGCGCTCAAAGATGTCGATCATGAAATCAATCCCAACGTATCTGTCCACTGCGATCAGAATTAGATTTTTTCGGTAGGGAACGCCCTCGTAATCGTTCAGCCCCCACCTCGATCCAGCCGTTCGAGTAGGCCCTGATCCATAAGTCTGGCCACGCTCGGGATAACCTCCAAAGCGGATAGCTGCACCCGGTCGGCCAGGGCGATCAGGTCGTGGTTCCCATCGCAATAGGTGATGATGTTCATCATGTCGCGAATCGCCAGACCGGACCCCTTGATCGACACCGATGGGTAAAGACCACGCTTACCGAGTTGCGGCTCGCATGGAACGGTGATCCGGTAATAGCCGTTGTTCTCCAGGACGGTCAGGCATTGGTGCAGGATGCGGTAACCGCCGGCAAGACCCGCCGGCGTGATCAGATCCAAGTCATCGGCCGAGGTGTGATATTCGGGATAGCAGCCGTACTTGCTGCGCATCACCGATACCACCGGCAGATCGACACCGGGGCTGCAGTATTGTCGCTCGTCGCTGCCGCGGTCCAGGAAGCTATAAGATGTGTAGTGGTCAGTGCCATGGCGCAGGACGTGTTCGGCCACGCGGTCGGCTAAGGTATCTCCGAGGCGAGAAGGCAACAAGGAGTAGTCGCGCTCGTCTCCCACACAGGTGACAACGAAACCGGCGATGGTGCGCCGTTTCATCTCCGCCAGATGGCGCGACAGGTAAAGGATGGAACCGATGGTCTCCGGCACGTACAGGATGCGGTAACTCAGCCGTCGGTCCGGCAGTGACGCCAGCCGGCGCGCCAATGCCGTGGTCACCACCGGCCCCGACAGATCGTCGTTTGCCATTGACGGGTGGCAGACGTAGGTGGACAGCAGCACTTCCTCCGGCTCCCGACCCGGCAGCAGAAGCTCACCGTAGGTGAGGGAGCCCGGCTCCAGGGTGGAGTGCACCACCGCACGATAACGTCCGGGCGGCAAGGTCTCGCGTTGGCGATGAGTAAGGCAGAATCCCCAGCGACGCTCGTAGTAGCTGGTTACATACGGAATGGTGTCGGGTTGGTCGGGGAGCGAATAGAGGTGTCGGTCCAGCTCATCGCGGTCGAGCCAAAGGTCGACCGGCTCGGAATAGCCGACCAGATGCAGATTATGATCGGCGAAGTCGATGAGACGTTCGCTGGCCTCGTTTTCTATGTAAGCCTCCCGGACATTCCATTCGTCGGGAACGGTCCAGTCGCAGGCACGGGTCCCGGTCGGCACTTCGTGAATGGTCATTCCGGGCAGCAGATCACGCAGAAAACCCAGGGTCTCGCGTACGCCATCGCCCGTGATGCTGCGGCAGATAGGGAAGAGATCCGCTGCCCAACCGTGCATCTCGTGACCGAGGCGGTCGAGGTCGAGGGTTCCCAACACGTCTTCGGTTATCATAGGCTTTGACCTCCCTGCTCGGCTACGATGCATGGCTCAGCTACGATGCGTGGCCTGGTCACGCCCATGCCCTCCGCCCTGGTCAGGAACCATGGTCGGAGGGGTAGGGTACGGGCGACAAGGTCCCGGAGGTCGGCAGCGGTGATCAGCCCCAGCTCGCCACGCCCCAGGCGGCGCGGATGAAACAGCCCCTCTGCCCGTGCCAGTCGGTCGAGTGGGTCGGGTGCATTGATCAGGGCATCGTCGCTCAGGTAACGTACCCAGATGGTGCTCCGGGCCGCATGCTCCTCGCCGTTCCGCCGGATGCGCCCGATGAACGTCTTGTCGAAGCGATAGGGGACCTTCAGTTGGCGCTCCACGTAATGGACAAAGGTGGAGCCGGCGCCGAAGTTGAAGTTGAGGATCTTGCCGCCGGCCTCATAGAAGCGGTCGAAAAAGGAACCTGGGCCGAAGCTGTTTTCCGGCACCTCGGCGGTCAGCGCCTCCGCCTTTCCACCGATCGCCGCCACCGAATAACAGGGATCGACCGAGCGCCGCGCGTCGGAGTGCCTACGCACCCACTCGGCGAACAGGCCCATACCCGAGGGGCTGGCCTCGGGATCGAAGACCTCACCCCGCGGAAACGAGTAAGTGAAAGTCGGCACGACCAGCGTACCCTCGTACCCGATGCGATCCAGCACGGCCTCGGCGAACAGACGGCACAAGGCATCGGCGTTGCGCACCCCCTGGGCGTGACCGAAGAAACCGAGGTTGCTGTGGCTGAACAGGATGTCGCCTCGGTCGAGCGGTAGATCCGACAAGGCGATGCGCAGATCATCCGAGGAGTAGTCGGCCATGGTCAGTCTCCGCGCTTCTCCCGGATGAGTTCGGCCAATCCGCTCAGGGTGACAAAGCGGCGATCCTGGAAGTCCTGCTCGGTGAAACGAATGGAAAACCGGTTCTCCACGTTCTCGATCAGCTCGATGACACTAAAGGAGTCGATCGCGCCCACCTCGAAGTAGTTGTCGTCACGGTCCAACTCCAGGTCAGGGGTGCGCCCGGCAAACCACCTACGCAACCAATCTTCCGGCGAGAGGTCTTGGGTATCCTGCACTCTGTCGTCTCCTCAGTTTTCCACCATGACAAAGCGACGTGCCGAGGCGCCATCACCGTCTGTCTTAAGCGGAGAGTTATGTCCGCATCAAGCCGAAATCCGAAAGAGGATAGCTTCTTCTCGGTATATAATCACGGCCCTTTATGGATTCCAGACTGCTACTATCCACTCCTGGCACGATCGTAGAGTAGGCTGTACCCACCAACCGGGCTTCCAGTCACCAGCTACCAGTCGCCGGCTCTCCAACTCATCAATGCGGTTCGCTACGGTCACTGCCCATCCTACACCCCCAATGCCATAAAGCCCCTCTCCCGGCGAGGGTGTCGTAAAAGCAGTGGTGTTAGCTGCTGGCCTACGGAATTTAAACCACAGAGGGCACAGAGAACACCGAGAAAGAGAGTAGGTCGACTCTGTGTTCTCTGTGTCCTCTGTGGTTCGATAGGTAGCCCCGAAGGGACATGCGGATTTCCATCAGCAGCCCCCCTGGAAGGACTTTTGCGACACCCTCTCCGGGAGAGGGCGGGGGTGAGGGGGAAATTCAAAAGCTCAGATTGTGTCGGGTGGCAGTATACATCAAAGAAGAGATGCTTCATGATGCTTCACCAGGATGAGCTTCCTGATGATGACTAAACTCCGAATAGCCTTATTAGTAATACTGTCCGCTGTCCTGATGGCCATCATCGTTCAGGACTTCAGTGGATATATACCCGGATGTATCTTCAATCAGATGCAATGGGTGTACTATACCATTTCAGTGGGCTTGTGTTTGCTTCTATGTTTCACCATCGTTGTCGTACTTCGCGCCAAGACGCCTCGGCCACTCTTCATCATCACGACATGCGTGTTGATGATTGTAGTCATGGAAGGTGCAGTACGCCTTTTTGACCGGTTTTTCGTGGTCCCTCAAGGCATCGGGGGTCAATCGTACCAGCGCGATTCCGTTTTCCTTCCTCGACCAACACCGACGAACAGCCTCGGCTTCAATTCAGAGCGCGAATACACGAAGCAAATCCCGGCGAATACAACCCGTTTCCTTTTCTTAGGTGACTCCTATACCTACGGATCAGCAAGTCATTCCACGCGTTCTTATTGTCATGTCATCGAATCGTTTCTCAACAGGAACGGCAATGGACGGTATGAGGTATTCAATGCCGGTGTGCCAGGCTATTCCCCACTCAACTCCTATAAATTACTACGTTTTCTCATCGCGGAGGGATACGAGTACGACGCGGTTGTTTTCTCATTATTCATGCAAAACGACTTTATCGAGGAGGTGCCACATACATATCGAACCCCCATTTTGGGGATTCCTCAACGACAACCACGAAATCCGCTGCTCCGTATCGGCCATCCGCTCAATAGTTATTTGTTCCGCTATATCATCACCGCCCCACGGTTCCTGGCCAGTCGTACAGACTCGGATCGTCCACAGCCAGGCGATAACCCAACGGGACCATTTCAAGTCAGCGAAATCGCGGTCTCGCGTTTTCAAATGAATTACTTCGGTCCACCTGACCTCTCGTCTGTGTTGTTCTCCATCAAAGCCATGGCCGCGGAGGGTGGCAAACCTTTCTTTCTGGTGATATTTCCGGACCAGTTCTTCGGTGACAAGAGAGTGCGCGAAGAAATACTCTCTCGGGTGGATGGCGAGCAATACGATTTCAGGTACTACTATCGATGGATCGACCGACATTTCGCCGCGTTGCCCAGACTCGACCTCTCACATAAGATCGCCACCTGCGACGATTGCTACATCAGTAATGATACTCATCTCAACGATCGAGGCAACAAAGTGGCCGGCGAGGTCGTTGGGACATTTCTACTATCTCAAAACCTAGACAGCTTTCACATCGAGGAACAACGAGCAGAAAAATGAAACACAATAGATTTGAAAAGCACCCCAAAAAAATGTTTATGATTTTTTTGCTGGGACTACTACTGTTTTCCGCTTATGGAGCTGAAATACTCTTGTCCATGACAACACAAAGGGAAAAAATAAGTACCGAAGTCAGAAATATCAGACTAAGAGAATATCTCCCCTCGGCTGTGAAATATGTTGTTCCTACTGATGCAGATATGAGCAATTCGGATAGTCTGGTTAAAAAGGAGTATCGATTTGAGATTGATAAGGATGGCTACATATATCCATCAAGAATACACGATCAACCGGATCTGACGATAATTTTCCTTGGTGGTTCCACGACACAATGCCTCTATGTCGATGAGAACAATAGATTCCCATATCTGGTCGGTAGGTTGTTGGAGAAAAACGGCAAGAGAGTAAACTCATTCAATAGCAGCAGAAGCGGCAATGATTCGATGCATTCGAACAACATCTTGTTGAACAAGGGAATGGCGTTAAGTCCCGACGTTGCCGTTATGATGCATAATATCAATGACCTGAATGTATTGCTATATGAAGGGAGTTACTGGAATAGAAACCCAAGCAGATCTTTAATAGTGGTGCATAGGCCTTCTTTCTATAATGGCATGAAGGACATCATGAAGGCCGCATTTCCAAGGCTGATTAATGAGTTGGCGGAATTAAAAGTTAGAGTTTTCGGTGGCCTTAACATTGATAATGAGTTCTCGCATTTGCGTGGAAAACAATTAACCATGAACAAACACGAGATACTCCGACAATTTGAAAGGAGTTTGTCGACTTTTATAGGTATCTCCAGGTCACATAAAATTATGCCGGTATTAATGACCCAAGCAAACAGATTCAAAGATAAGCCGGACGAGGTGATAGTCAATGGGTGGATAGTGCCTAAACTGAATAGTTTGGGGATTGGTTATGAGGAGTTAAAAGACACATATGATGAAATGAATAATTTAGTGAGGAGGATAGGACGAATCAACGAGGTGCAGGTTATAGATTTAGCAAAGGAAGTCCCACAAGATAGTGCCTACATATACGATTATGTTCATTTCAATGATAATGGGTCAAAATATGTTGCCGCGTTAATATCAAGCCAACTCGAAAATTCACTTGGCGAATTGAAGTAGTGACAATTACCGTACCTTCAGCTCCTGTTTTACGACTCGGTTTCATCGGGGGCGCTATTAGTTCGGCAGTGGGCTATACCCATTGGGTTGCCAGTCAGCTCGATGACAGGTGGCGCTTGGTATCCGGCTGTTTCAGTCGTGATTCGGCGACCAGTGCCGAGACGGGTAGGGCCTGGCATCTTCCGCCGGACAATGTGTATTCGGATTGGAAAGACTATGTCGCTAAGGAGGAGAACAACCTGGATGCGATTGCGGTGTTGACACCGACCCCGGACCACGTCGACATCGTCTGTGCTCTGCTCGAGGCCGGCATCCCGGTAATCTGTGAAAAGGCCATGGTCGCTACTTTGGCGCAGTCCGGGCGGGTTCGACGAACCCTGGAGAGGTCCAAGGGTTTTCTCGCCGTCACCTTCAATTACAGTGGCTATCCTTTAGTGCGTGATCTGCGCCGCCATGTGCAGGAAGGCACCTTGGGCAAGCTGAAACAGATCCGGGCAGAGATGCCCTCGGATGCCTTTATCCAACCCCCCGAGAAGATGCATCCCCAGGCCTGGCGGCTGAAAGATGGCGAGATTCCCACTATCCTCTTGGACCTGGCGGTACATGTGCATCATCTCACCGCCTTTCTGACGGGATTGAAACCTATCGCGGTCAATGCCGATTTCCATCACTTCTCTATCTTCGAGGGGATCGTCGATGATGCCTCTATCTGGGTGAAGTATGAGAACGACTTTCGGGCCTCCTTCTGGGTGAGCAAGACAGCGCTCGGCTATCGAAACGGGCTCAAACTACGGCTGTTCGGAGACCGGGCCAGTGCCGAGTGGGTGCAGGAAAGGCCGGAATACCTACACATCTACCGGAAGGATTCGACGCGGGTGACCTATGATCGCGGCAATGCGGTGCATGGAGACGAAATCCGTGAGCGTTTCAAACCGGGCCATCCGGCCGGTTTTATCGAGGCCTTTGCCAATCTCTATGCCGATATTGCGGATGCCTTGATACAATACCGTGTGGAAGGGAAATACCGTTCATCCTATGTTTACGGCTGGGAACATGCCAACGAGGGATTGGCGCTCTTGGCGGCTGCCAGCCGTGCCAACCGTCAGCGGTCTTGGATCTCCTTAAAAACGGATGCCGTCAGTTTCTCGACCTGAAGACACGCTAAAGAATTCCTTCTATGAGTTTTTTCGGCTCTCTTATGCCTCGTGTGGGTAAGGGGTTAAAGCTAATCGTGTCAATACGGAACAGAGCACTTAGATGGCACTGCATCCTACGGGCTTTGTCCAACCCAATGTCATTAAATTAAGGTTAAGTCGCCGATTCGACAGGGATGGTCGGAATCAGGAAGCGAGGAGGAACCACCGTCTTCGATCCGGGTAGACGCGCCGTCTCGGCGCGTTCCTGAAAAGCGGCGGGACGCCGCTTCTACACCAATGCCATTAAGTTAGCTGCCAGCCGCTGATCATGGTAGGTCGGGTTAGGCGCGTGCTTCGGTGTTCGGTTGGGCCACAGGATTGGGGCGCGCCGTAACCCGACAGACGATGCTGCGAGCCAACCTGGGATGTCGGGTTACGGCGCGTTCAACCTCGGTTGCCCACGCCCGCATCGCAAGGCGCGCCTAACCCGACCTACAAAACTTAACTTAATGGCATTGGCTTCTACACGGGATTCCACTAATTCCTGGCAGAATGACGGCTTAGCTTAATGGCATTGTTGTCCAACCTACTTGGCCTGCGCAATGAATGGAGCAAGGTATGCGAGTCAAAGACAAATATCTCAATCCCTTTACGGATTTCGGTTTCAAGAAGTTATTCGGCATAGAGCCGAATAAAGATATTCTCATCGACTTTCTGACCGAGCTGCTGCGTAAAGATGAAGGGGAAATCAGGGATATTACTTACCTTTCCCCGGAACAATTGGGGAGAACCGCCGGTGAGAGGAAAGCCATCTTCGATATTTATTGTGAAAACGAGCGGGGTGAAAAGTTCATCGTCGAGATGCAGCAGGCGAAACAGAATTACTTCAAGGACAGAAGCATTTACTATTTGACCTTTCCGATTCGGAGTCAAGCCCAAAAGGGCGGTTGGGATTTTGAATTGAAATCGGTTTACACCGTCGGCATACTGGATTTTGTCTTCGACGAAGACAAGGGCAGTGACCAGGTCTTTCATCATGAAGTGCAATTATTCGATAAGAGCGTACAAAAGGTTTTCTATGACAAGTTGACCTATATCTATCTCGAAATGCCGAAATTCACCAAGACAATCGACGAATTGGAAACCCATTTCGACAACTGGCTTTATGTAATCAAGAATCTCGAGAACCTGACGGACAGACCGGTAAAATTACAGGAAAGCGTCTTTAACAAGCTCTTTGAGCAAGCGGAAATCGCGAATTTCGACGACGAAGAATACAGCGAATATGAGCGGAGCCTGAAGACCTATCGTGATTTGAAGAACTCGTTCGACACAGCGAGAGACGAGGGGAGAAAAGAAGGCAGAGAAGAGGGGAGAAAAGAAGGGCGAAGAGAAGGCAGAGAAGAGGGGGGAAAAGAAGAGAAAATCACGATCGCCGGAAAATTGAAACGACGACATGTACCACCTGAGATCATCTCTCAAAGCACCGGCTTGACAATAGAAGAGATCGAGAAATTATAACCCCATTTTGTTTCCATCGACCCCACGCCATGGTGCTGTGCAGGTCCCCCGACGTCAGCAATTTATACGGCTTGGTACCTGCAACCCCAGGAGAAATCTTCCGGCGTAACAGATTATTTCGTTAGGCTTAAACGGTGTGGCTTTCAGATTTCACGGCCCTTATACGCGAGAGTTTATGACATACCTTTATGATCTCTTCAGGGACCAGGCGCAACACTTTGCGCAAAAAACCGCCCTGATCAGCGGGGACGCCCGCTATTCCTATGAAACCCTGCTCCGGCAAGCGGACCGTTGGGCCACTTATCTGTTTGCCGGACAACAGAAACGTCCTAGGATAGCCCTGCTGACGGAGGACCCCTTTCACAGCATCAGCCTCTCTTTGGCCATTGCCCGTCTCGACGGCGCCTGTGTCCCGACCAACCCGCAGCTGCTGCCGGAACAATTGCTGGCCTGCTGGCAGGCAACCGACGTCGACAGGGTCATCTATGAGCCGGCATTCGAACGCAAGATCCGGGCCTGCGATCGAGGCGATATGGAATTCCTGACCACGGATGAGATCACCGGGTACGAGGAGGAAGGGGACTTGGATACGGTTTTCCCCTGGTCGGATCAAAAGGACTTTCTCATTACCCTATCTTCCGGCTCCACCGGTGCCCCGAAGCCGATCATGCTGTCGCAAGAGGTAAAGGTCGCACGGGCCCGGCAGACCTGGGACCTGTACCAGTTGACATCCGACGATGTGGTCTTGTGTGCCTCCCCCTATTTTCACTCCCTTGGGCAACGGCTGGTCTATGTTCCGCTCCTGATGGGGGCTACCTTGGTCCATCTGTCACGGTTCACGCCGAAAAAATGGCTCGATCTGGTAGAAGAAAACCGGGTCAGCTTCGTAATCGGCGTATCCTCCCATCTCTATACCCTGAAGGACTATTTACTGGATGGTAGCGGACGGATCGACTCCCTGAAGATCATCGTGACCTCCTCCGCGCCGATCGATGTCGACTTCAAGGGCCGGCTCTTCCGGACGGTGGGCTGCCGTTTCCATGAGATCTATGGTGCCACGGAGGTCGCCATCGCCACCGACCTGGCCCCCGAATATGCGGGGGAAAAGTACGCGACGGTTGGATTTCCCTGTAAGGGGGTCGGCGTCAGGATCCTCGATGACGCCGGCAATGAGCTAAGCTATAATGCCATTGGTGAAATTGCAGTAAAGACACCCTTATCTTTCGAGGGGTATTATGGCCGGTCCGATCTGACCCGGGCGGCCATGAAGGACGGCTATTTCCTCACCGGAGACCTGGGTAGCCTGGACGAGGACGGCTTCCTCTCGTATGTCTCGCGCAAGAAGGACATCATCATCTCCGGTGGGATCAACATCTATCCCGGTGACATCGAAAAGGTCCTTCTCGGGCAGCCGGCAATAAAAGAGGTCGCGGTCATCGGGGTGGACGACCGCCTGCTGGGCGAGGTCGTGGTCGCCGTCTGCGTAGCCGATAGGGAAGAAAATGTGGATAATATGGAAAGGGAGCTGCGCGGGGTTGCCGACCGGCATCTGGCGCCCTTTCAGCGTCCGCTGAAATATTTTTTCGTTGATAACCTGCCGCTCACCCACTCGGGCAAACTCTCGAAACAGTCGTTGCGTGAGAAGTACAATGCCATGAATGAGGATTGGACACTTGCCCTGAGGATGATGCTCCGTGGTGAATGAGAGTTAAGAATGGCATTGACCTGCAAGTGACAGGCGAGACGCATGCGCTACCCAGAAGTGAGAGGGGCTTTGAGGCTTGATTTAATGGCATTGCGGTTACATCCGGATCTATAAAAAGTCAATTATTACCCCCGTGACAAGGCAAGCTAAACACCCCACTCCCACAAAACCTGATACTAAGATGAGGCAACAAAAATGAAAGTATTACTAGTTGCTCCATATCGTCCATTTCATAGTTCACGGATAGAAACAAAAGTCACAGACAAAGAAGATATCATGCCGTCAGCGGCCTTGCTTATATTGGCGGCGGTTCTCAGAGAAGCCGGACATACTCCCATCGTGCGGGAGTTTGCGACCAGCACCGTTGACGCAATGCCGGATCCACTGCAGTATTCATATGATACCGTTTTGGAAATCATCAAGAAAGAAAAACTGCCGCTCGTCGGCATCTCTTTTCTGTTCGGAGGTGATTTCCCCTATGCGTGGGAGCTTGCGCGCTTTATAAAGGAGCACGCCCCTGAAATTAAAATAATCACCGGTGGGATCCATCCCACGACTTTTCCTTACGAAATTTTATCAAATGCCCTCGAGTTTGATTATGTTGCGATTGGAGAAGGTGAAAAACAACTCGTCGAGCTGGCTGATCGAATGGAAGCCTCAAACCTGGGGAACTTAAGAGAGCTTGCCGGTTTCGCTTTCAGAGATGCAGATGGTGTCGTCAACGTCAACGAGACTCGGGACAGAGTCGATTATGAGGACCTGCCGATGCCGGCCTGGGATCTCGTGGATTTCAGTGAGTACGAAATGGATTTGAGCAATTACTTCAATCCCAAAGGGCACGACCTCAAGAATATCATAAACATATTTTCCGAGCGGGGCTGCCCATATAAATGCACTTTTTGTGATTTACACCTGATGCAGGGACGTAAATTACGCCGCCTGAGCGCAGGGAAGTTTGCCGATGAGCTATCCTACCTTGTAAACGAGAGAGGAATGAATTACTTTAGATTTCAAGACGACAATCTCCTGGTTGATAATACCCATGTCATCAATATATGCAGAGAGATTGTGAGCAGAGGGCTCGATATTCAATTCGATATTACCGGTGGGTATGTCAATGCCTGCAATGACAAGGCCATCGATCATCTGGTAGCAGCAGGGCTGGTTTCAATAAACCTCAATATCGAGCACGGCTCGGAATACATGAGAACCGAAGTGATCAAGAAGCCGATCAGTAGAGATAAAATTTCCGCTGTTGTTGAGAGCTTGAGGAGATATAAGGTCAACATAGGGACGAACTGGATCATGGGTTTTCCGGAAGATACGAATGAAACTCTACAGGAAACCCTGGATCTGATAAATGCAATCAAGCCGGATAGAGCCAATGTAGGGGTCCTTGCTCCCTATCCCGGCACCCCCATTTTCGATCAATGTGTAAGGGACAATTTATTTATCGAAAAATTCGATCCTAAGGACTATTGGAAAGTGCCGTTTAAACCACACCAACAGGAGCCTTTTATTAAACCCTATAAGATGACCTTGGAAGATTTAGCAGATTGGCGCAAAAAATTCATGGATGTCCGGTATAAACATTATGGCCATTGTTACAGTGAGTTTATGCTCCCTAATGGCTATATAAGAGCAGAAGACGGAACCGTAAGAGTAGCAGCCTGACTTGGTTTCACCCTTTCGCGTGATTCGTTGTTTTTCCTCTTCTTTGCCGACCATCTTTTTTTCGCTTATGGCCAATATCTGCTTTTCCGTTATGTCAGCTCGTACCCCCCTTCTCCACCATTTGGCGGAAAGATTGGGGCCTCTGGGACATCACATTTATTGGCTCTGTCCAAGTCCTTTCTGGAAATCGTGGCTCCAACAGCGTGGTATTCCGGAAGACGACATTCTCGATGAAACAATCGCCACCCGACAAGGGATGTTGTCCGCGCGCGAGCGGCGTGAGGCAACGGAGATGCTGGCCAATACCGAGCGCACTTTCGGTTTCACCATAACCAACATGATCCTGATGGATCGATTCCTGCGGGAGAAAGCCCCGGATTTCTCTATAACCTATTTGCTCGGACTCTACGTACTGCTGCAACGCTTTTTCTCCGGCAAACACATCGAGTTCGTTATCGGCGAGCCGACTCTGGCATATGACTTGCTGGCGTCGCTTACCTGCCGACAAATGGAAATACCCTATTTATTTCCTCTCGGGATACGGATTCCCGACTCTCGTTTCGCGTTTTTTCGCGGATGGAACCAGTCGCAGATCAGGTGCCCGAATGATCCGCCGGAACCGGATGCCGCTCTTTCCTGGGTTCGGCCCTTTCTCGCAAGATTTGAAGAAGAGAAACCTAAACCTGAATATTGGACCCGATTTAACCAAAAAAAGTTTTTTAAACGGCAATGGCTCCCAAAGGGCGTAGCCAACATCGTTGACGACCTTCGGATCGGCAACTCCGATCCAACCCGTGCTACCACCAGGTACCTGGTAACGAACAAAGCAAAAGAACTCACGAATCGGTTGATGTTGCATATCAACTCACCCTTCTCCGGAGTGCAGGCAAAAGATGCGCCCCCTTATGTCTTGTTTCCTATTCATAAGCAGCCCGAGTCCAGTATCGACGTGCTTGGCGACTTTTATTCCAATCAACTCGAGCTGATCCGTAACATTGTTCGCTCCCTGCCTGCGTCCCATAGTCTGTTTGTAAAAGAGCATTCCAATGCCATCGGCGAACGCGGGGTTTTTTTCTATTCACGGGTGAAGCGCCTTCCGAAGGTGCATGTAATCGACCCAAGGGCCGACAGCTATGCGCTGCTGGGCGGAGCATCCGCCGTACTAACGGTGGCAGGTACCATGGCCTACGAGGCGGGGCTCCTCGGAAAGCCTGCAATAACCTTTGCGCCGCTGTTTTTCAATGAATTGCCATCTGTCGGGTTCTGCAAGAATATCCGTGAGTTGCCTGGCATAATCCAACACACACTGCATGACGGCACCGAGCCGGTCGACTCCGATAACGCTAGGGAAAAAAGACTGGAGTTCCTGGCGAACCTGTACCGGAACTCCTATGAAGGCACTTTTACGGACGTACTCACCTATCCCGAAGTGATGGAGGATGACAACCTATCGCGGCTCTCGCTGGCCATTGATGACACCGTCCGTGCCAGGAATTCCTATTGGCCACCCTAGTACCTCATTTCGGCTTAAACTTTTCACTTGGATATACTTTATAATGTTGAAGCGTTATGAAGTAGTTGCTCGTTACTGGAAACACCGCCTGACGAACAGGTTGCCGGAAGAGCGGGTTCTGAGATCACGGCTCATCCATTGTAATCGTGCGATCGACGTTGGGGCGAACCACGGCATCTTTTCTTTAATCCTTTCACGCCTGTGTGATTCCGTGGAGGCGTTCGAGCCAAACCCATCCTGCGCGCGCACACTGCGGCAATACCGTGCCGGGAATATTGCGATTCACACCGTTAGACTATCAAGTACCGAGGGGTCGCGAGAGCTATTTATACCTATTATCAAACGCAAGCAGATAACTGGCTACGGGAGCTTCATCCGACCCGCGGGGAATGTCGACTACAGGGTTATCGAAGTCCCTGTCCGACGTCTCGATGATTTCTCGTTTCGCGATGTCGGATTTATCAAGATCGATGTGGAAGGGCACGAATTGGACGTCATACGCGGAGGCAAGGCGACCATCACCAGGGAACGTCCTATATTGATGGTCGAAATCGAACAAAGGCATCTGAGGGGAGTCTCCGTCGATGATGTGATTCACGAGCTCTTATCATTAGGATATCGGGGGGCCTTTTACGAGGAAGGTCGCTATTGTGATATCGACGGTTTTGATGTCGAAAAGCATCAATTGGCGCCCATAGCACATCCCGCAGGCCGGCGCTATGTCAATAATTTCTTCTTTTTCCCTGACTTAAGCATTTGAATGACACCTAGGATCTCCTTTAGGGCACCTTGAAAAATACGATTCTCGTCAACAGCACGCTTCTACAATCAATGGGTTAGAGTCGCTTGATCGATGAAAACGCCTATTTTTCAAGATGCCCTTTACAGTCTCCGGCTCGCTCATATTAGCTATTGCCTTTTTTGTGGCGCTATTCCATCAGAAGTGGTCCTATGCACTTTCCGTGTTCTTCATACCCTTCACCGCGACTGCCGTAGCCAATACGGATTTCGGCGACGGCGCGGCACTACAGGTACCGACAGCAGTGGGGGCGATATGGATGATCCAGCAAGCGTTTTTTATCCTCCGGAGAGATTACAAGTTCGCAAGATTAAGCGGTTCTTTTATGCTCTTGTTGTTTCTCGGCGTGGCCATCGTTAGCGCGGTGGTAATGCCCTTATGGATTGATGGTGCGATAGCTGTACGGTATCCATCACTGGATTTTTTTGAAGAAACCCCGCTCACCTTTCGAGGCCAGAATGTAACCCAGACCGGGTATCTTGCGTTTGGCGTGCTGTTTGCGCTCTTCGTTGGAAACCATGCACGGAAAGCAGACCTACTCCGTGCAAGCCTTAGAGTCTATGTAATATCCGGTGCGTTTGTTGCCTTGTGGGGTATTTACCAGTTTATTGTATATAGGTTATCGTTGCCCTATCCCGAAGTCCTCTTCAACAACAGTATCGATCCGTCCGTGTTAGGAGCATTGAAGCAAGAATTCAGAGCGCTGGAGTTAAGGAGACTTACCTCGGTTCAGGTTGGACCTTATGCACTTTCAAAATACCTGCTTACCGTTTTGTCGGTCCTGGCGGCGCATGTCGTCACAGGAGTCCCACTGTTGCGGCCTCGAGTCGACTTTGCGGTTCTCCTGCTCGTCGTGACAACGCTGGTTCTGAGCACTTCTTTCTCCGCCTATATCGGGATTGTCGCACTCGGTGTTTTGTTTCTTCTGATTACGCCCGTTCTGAGATTGCGCAGAGTATTGGAAGCCACTACCCTTGGCTTGATCCTCGCCCTTACCATTTTCTATGTAGCATGGGTGAGTTCTCCTGGTTTCGTTACTGCCTTTGAGAGGATAGTGCTGGAGAAATTCGGCTCCTCCTCAGCCGGAGAGAGGTGGCTATCGGTAGTGATCGCCACGGAATATTTCGAGATGTATCCCCTACTTGGCCTTGGATTTGGAACCACGTTTTGTCACGACACAGTCGTTTTTCTGTTAGTGAACGTCGGGATAATCGGATTCACCGCATTCTTTTTCGCAGTCATTATCCCTTTCCGGAAGGCAATGGTTCGGATAATTGTTATGAGGGACCACTTTAGAATGCATCCTACACTGTACGCGACCTGTCTATCAATCATTATTTCTTTTGGGTTAATGATATTTCTTGATCTTTTTACTGGGTTCACGTTTGTATACCTGCATTTTTGGTTCTGGCTCGGCATGCTGATGGCGATAGCCACTCTAACCGAACCGAGAGAGAAGGATCGTTATGGCATTGCGACCCAAGAGGCATAGGGAGCAGCGACGGTGAATGTTGCCATGATTACGGGTTCTTTCCCCCCGCAAGTATGTGGCGTTGGCGATTTCTCCAGTCGATTAGTCCGGGAGTTGCGTTCGCAGGGTGTTATTGTAGATGTGTTCCCGCTGGGGATGGGCGGTTTTTTTTGTAAGAGGTGCGGAATACACCGGATAGGGAAGTATGATTTGTATCACATACAGTATCCCTCGCTCGGGTACAAGTGGAGTCTCTGTCCGCAGTTTCTCGCCTTTCGATACAAATGTTCCCTGGTTACTTTGCACGAGGCAAGTCAAACGAGGTTGCTCCGCCGGATCGCTCTGGTTCCGCTGCTCATGTTTTCACGCTGGATCGTGTTCACCAACTCGTTTGAGCAAAGTTTTTGTAAAAGCCTTTTCCCTGCAATAAGTAAAAAATCGAGTGTCATACCAATCGGAAGCAGTATACTGCCGCCGGATGGGGCGATCGTAGCCGATTGGCATGATAGAAAATACATTGTTTTCTTCGGGCTTATCCGTCCGAATAAAGGCCTAGAGGAGTTTTTGAGATTCGCACGGCTTTTGCGGCAACACAATGGCAGTGCTGCCATTATTTTAATCGGGAAGACGACGGGTAAATGGAAGGCTTACTGTTCAAGGATAATTCACCAGGCTCGAAGTGTGGGTATCGAGTGTATGTTCGGGCTGGATGAGGGGGACGTGTCGGCTCTCCTGCGCAAGAGCGCCCTTGGATATTTGCCGTTTCCTGATGGGCTTACCGAAAGGCGCAGCTCGGTGTTAGCTCTCTTTGCGCATGGCGTTGCGGTCATCAGTAATACGACGGACATTACTCCGCACACCATCCGGGAAGCGGTAGCCAATGCCGGATCTCCGGAGGAGGCAGCAAATATCGCGTGTCACTTCTTGGATCACCCGCAGGCTTTGAGAGCAATGCAAGAGAAGTCGCTAAGCGTAGCATACGAGTATTCCTGGAAGAGAATCGGACGTTCCTATATTGATCTGTATACGTCGCTTGTTCCTTAGTCGGCGGAATTGGGTAGTGGTAAATTCTATGACATGGGCTCGACCTTACGGTTGACTGGTACATAAAGGGTACCTTGAAAAATAGGCGTTTTCACCGATCAGGCGACTCTAATCCACTGATTATTCAAGTGCGCCGTTGACAAAAATCGTATTTTTCAAAGTGCCCTAAACAACACACAATGGATAAAAAAGTCCAATCCAAAAACTACCAAAACCGGATCGATACTCGATACGAGGAGCTTAATAATATGAAAGACAGAGTTGCTCTGATTACCGGGATTACCGGTCAGGACGGTAGTTATTTAGCTGAGTTGCTTTTAAAAAAGGATTACGATGTACATGGAATTGTTAGAAGGAACTCACAGCATAACCGCAGCCGCATAGAAGAAATACGTGACAGAGCCAGGCAAAGGGGCCGAGTCTTTGAATTATATTACGGCGACCTTTGTGATTCCGGCAGTCTTAACAGAATCATTTCCCTGGTTAAACCTACAGAGGTTTACAATCTCGCTGCCCAAAGCCATGTGCGTATCTCATTTGACCAGCCGGAATTTACCACTGATGTTACCGGCACAGGAGTATTAAGACTTCTTGAGGCCATACGTATCAATAAACTTGAGGCACGTTTCTATCAAGCTTCCACCTCCGAGCTTTACGGTCTCGCCCAAGAGAAACCTCAAACCGAAAGAACACCTTTTTATCCTCGCAGTCCTTACGGCATCGCTAAGCTCTATGGGTTCTGGATCGTAAAAAACTACAGAGAATCTTACGATATCCATGCCAGTAACGGTATATTATTCAATCATGAATCACCGCGTCGGGGCAAAAACTTTGTCACCCGAAAAATTACCTACTCCCTGGCCTGCATCAAACACGACATGCAGCAGACCCTGTTTTTGGGCAACCTCAATACCCAGCGCGACTGGGGCTTCGCAGGGGATTATGTAGAAGCCATATGGCGGATGCTGCAATTAAAGGAACCCGATGATTTTGTTATTGCTACAGGTCAGATGCACACAGTTAGATCCTTTGTAGAAAAAGCCGCGGCTCTTTGTGATTTCGATCTCGCCTGGGAAGGGTGCGAACAAAACGAAATTGGTCGTGATACCAAAACCGGCAGGATCCTGGTAAAAATCGACCCCCGCTTTTACCGACCCGCGGAAGTCGATGAGCTCCGGGGTGATGCCACTAAAGCCAGAGAAAAGCTGGGATGGCAACCTAAGGTTTCCTTCGAGGAGTTGGTTAGTATGATGATGGAATCCGATCTGAAACTGGTCGAAAAGCAAAAACAGTTGTTGTAGGGACCTTGAAGAATCCAGTGCCGTTTACGAAAACTCTATTTTTCTAAGGGGTCCTCATGTTGATTGACAGGAAAGCCTCTCCTTCTAATCTGGAACCCCTCAAGGTAGCTGTTGTTCACCATTGGTTCGTTACTCAGCGGGGAGCCGAAAAAGTTATTGCGTCCTTGTTAAAGCTCTTCCCGCGTGCCGATATCTATACCTTGTTTTTCGAGGAGTCGGTCTGCGGATCGCTCCTGGCGGGCCACCGGGTTTTTACCTCGGCCCTCGATAACCGCTTCGTGCGCCGCCACTACCAGAAGCTGTTTCCTTTGTATCCGCTAGGGATCAAATCCCTGCGGCTACGTGATCGATACGACCTTATCCTATCCTCCGAATCCGGGCCCGCGAAAGGTATCGCTAATCCGTTGGGAATCCCCCATCTGTGCTATATCAATACTCCTATGCGCTACTGCTGGGGCTATACGCAATGTTACCTCGATGCGATGCCAAGGCTGGCCCGGCCCGCGGCGCGTTTTGCCTTCGCGGCCTTGCGCCGTTGGGATCTGACTACGGTGGACAAGGTAGACCACTATGTCGCGAACTCTCGGAATGTGCGCGAACGCGTGCGCCGTTTCTACGGACGGGAGGCGGCGGTGGTCCCGTGCCCAATTCCACTCGACCTGTTCAGCGCAGAGAACTTGGTGCGCGTCCCTCCGCGCGACCGGGTTTACTACCTATCTCTTGGGGCCATTACCCCGTACAAGAACATTGGCCTTCTGGTGGATACCTTCAATTCGAATGGTCGCGAATTAGTCATAGTCGGCGAGGGGAGTGAGCGGTGCCGGCTCATGGCGAGGGCGAAACCCAATATCCGCTTCACAGGTAGACTTCCGTGGGATGAAATCCGACGTTATATCCTCGGCGCAAAGGCATTATTGTTCCCCGGCGAAGAGGATTTCGGGCTGGTTCCATTGGAGGTGATGGCGCATGGTGTGCCCGTAATCGCCCTGGGACGCGGCGGGGCATTGGAGACCGTGATCGAAAACCGGGAAGCGCTGTCGAAGTCCTCCGGACTTTTCTTTCACGAAGCCAGCCGCGCCAGCTTACAGAGCGCGATCGATTCCTTTGAGCAGATCGCGGATCGTTTCGATCCCCTTTGGATTCAATCGCATGTCCGGCAGTTCGGTGAGGATGTCTTCTTGCAGCGGATGAAAGAGGAGGTCGTGAGCTTGCTCAATTCCAGGGCTCGGGACCGGGGCCGTGCAAGCACCTAACGCGCGGTTAACCGGGTAGTTGAGGTAAGACCCCTGGTATCCCGTTTCGCTTGATATTGCAGAAACGCTGCTGGAACCACTTAAGACGGGGAAAAATTCTTTATTCACCACAGAGGCACAGAGAACACAGAGAAAAGAAAGTTTCCTCGGTGTCTTCTCTGTGTCCTTGGTGCCTCTGTGGTGAAACAAACATTCTCCCGCCATCAATGAGCCGATCAGGATTCACCACTTAACGACCCGGTGATTTTGGCGCGGGTGGTTCATCCTCGAAGGTCATCGATTTGCAAAATCAAGTGAAACTAGTGTAGTGCGCTGTAAATAGTAGAACTAACAAAGCCGCTCCTGGTCGGTTGTAGAGAGCCGATGCAGACAAGAGGCAGAGAATGCGAATGGCGCCGCGATCGATTTGACGCCCGACGCGCGCAATCGCCGCTTAAGTTCCAAACAGAATGGCGCACTACACTAGGTACGAGTAGTCCATCAAGCGTCCTTTGATGGACGTTTGAGGGGCTCGATGTGGGCTATTTCATCGCGTTTTGTTGGTTGTCATTTCGACCGGAGGGAGAAATCTTAGAGGCTGTCTAAAAACTAACCTATTGATTTTCTAATGGCATTGACTTTCGGCTGGCTCCCCACGCTCCAGCGTGGGAGCAGCTCCCGACGCTCCAGCGTCGATTAAGTGCCTCGGTAGGCTAACCGCCAACGCCTATCAGTACAGAGGAGCTGAGTCCACTGGAGCGGACAAGACAGGGTTCCCACGCTGGAGCGTGGGAACGAGCGCAAATTTACAGATTTTATGCCCTAAAATCAGTATCTTAATTTTTAGACAGCCTCTAAGCCCCGCGCTCTTCCGGCTCGAGGCCAGCCGCACGCCCGAGGAGGTACTAACCATCCTCCATGCCCTGGTCGAGTGGCTCAAGGCACCGGAGCAAACCGGTCTGCGGCGGGCCTTTACCGTCTAGGAGCCTGTCCGGCTTGCGCATTCGTAGCGAGGGATCAAGGGACCGAGTCAGATTTTCCGCTTGATCTCGCTAAATAGGCCTACTATTCGCCTCGATCAAGCGAAAAATCTGACCGGTCTCCTCGATTCCGCAGTAGAACAGTCGTAAGTCGGACAGGCTCCTAACTCAACCGAGTTTTTCTCCCCAAGCGACTTGTGGGCGTCGAATTTGAGTCCATGACCGATTTGCATGAGGTACACAACATGTTATTTAATCGCGTAGGAAGCTGGATCGACCAATGGAAACGCCAGGGACTGGAGCAGGGCCTGGAACAAGGCCGCCGAGAAACACGTCACCTGTTCACCCGCCAGGCCCGCCGCCGCTTCGGTCCGGCGATCGCTGCGCAGGCCGAATCGCTCTTGACGGCGATTTCCGACCCCCTGCAGCTGGAGGAACTCGGCGATGCACTCCTCTCCTGTCCTGATGGAACCGCTTGGCTGCGCATCCTGCATCAGGCACAGCCCACGCCTTCGACCGGGTCTGTGCCGACAACCACATCGACCATTGCCTGATCACGCCCAGAACCCCGCAGACCAACGGCATGATCGAACACTTCAACGGCCGTATCGCCGACGTCTTGCGCACCACCCGCTTCGACTCCGCCGAGCACTTGGCCGAGACCATCAAACGCTACGTTCAGGTCTATAATCAACACATTCCCCAAAAGGCGTTAGGCCATATTTCCCCCTTTCAGGCGATGAAAAATTGGTACCAAAAACAGCCAAACCTCTTCAAAAAACGTGTCTATAATCTGCCGGGACTTGACAACTAGGTACTAGTCTCAACGAGCTTTTCGACCTAATTCGGGATATCCTGGCCAGTTCTGAGCATGAAGGCCGTTTCTTGCACAAAGAACCGGTTTACCGTGATTTTCGTTCTGGTGATGTACGCCACTCTCTGGCCGATATCAGTAAGGCATCCAATTTACTTGGTATTCACCTAGTCATACCATCGAAGAAGGCCTGAGGGAAACGATGGCTTGGTATGTTAACAACCAGAGCGAAAAATAAAGGCGCGCACCATGTATCACAGTATCCAAAATAGGAAAATTCGCATCGGTATCGTCGGTTGCGGCCGTATTTCGAAAAACCATTTCGGTTCCCTGGAAAAACATGCTGATAACATGGAACTCGTTGCCATTTGCGATAACACTGCCGGCACTTTGGAAAGCCATATCGAAAAATACCAAGTTCCGGGTTACGGTAGCATGGAGCAGATGCTCAATAACGAGCAATTGGACTTGGTTGCGCTTTGCACGCCCAGCGGCACTCATCCCGATCAGGCTGTGCTGGCGGCAAGCCATGGCGTTCATGTGATGACCGAAAAACCCATGGCCACACGTTGGCTGGATGGACGGCGAATGGTCAAGGCCTGTGATGAAGCTGGTGTTCGACTCTTTGTTATCAAGCAAAACCGGTGCAATACCACGCTCCAACTTCTCAAACGTGCTATCGACGAAAAGCGCTTCGGTCGTATCCACATGGTCCATCTAAACGTTTTCTGGACCCGGCCGCAAGAGTATTACGACCAAGCAGCATGGCGTGGTACCTGGGAATTCGATGGTGGCGCTTTCATGAACCAGGCAAGTCACTATGTGGATTTGCTGGATTGGCTAATCGGCCCGATCGACAGGGTTCAGGCCATGATGAGCACGACACGTGATATTGAGGTGGAAGACGCCGGTGTACTAAATATCCAATGGCGCAATGGCGCCTTGGGTTCTATGAGCGTCACCATGCTGACCTACCCGAAGAATCTGGAAGGCTCTATTACCATCTTGGGCGAAAAAGGCACTGTGCGAGTGGGTGGCGTTGCCGTTAACGATATCCAACTTTGGCAATTCGAAGAACCCCGCGACTATGATGCGCAGGTCCAGGCCGCGAATTACGAAACCACGTCGGTCTACGGTTTCGGTCATCCTCTCTACTATAAGAATGTCATTGATGTGTTGCGTGGGGAGGCAGAACCCGAGACCGACGGGCGTGAAGGTCTGAAATCGTTGGAGTTGCTGATTGCTGCCTATCTTTCGGCGCGGGATGGCAAGACCGTTTCTCTACCATTGGAATATTGAGGAAAGATGCGTGTCGGCATTATCGGAGGTGGCATCAATGGCCTCTGTTGTGCTTGGGTTTGTGCTCAAGCCGGACATAAGGTACATTTGTATGAGCGTGGCAAACTGGCGAACGAAACCAGCCGGGCCTCCTCAAAATTGCTCCATGGCGGCCTTCGTTATCTCGAACAGTATGAGTTTCGGCTGGTGCGGGAAGCCCTGAGGGAGCGGGATGCGTGGCTCGAGCGAGTTCCCGAATTGACCGAAACACTACGTTTGGTGATACCCATCTATCGGCGCGCCCGTCGTGGCCGATGGTTGATTGGCTCAGGCCTGTTTCTATATGATCGACTCGCCGGCAAAAGCATCTTACCTTCCGCATGCTGGATAGGGCCGGAGGAGCTGATGCAGCGTGACCCTCATCTACTTAGCGAAGGTTTGATAGGGGGCTATGAATATTCCGATGGCCAAATGGATGACCATCAGTTAGCCCTTTGGGTGGCGGAGCAGGCACGGCAATTGGGAGCGAACCTGTACGAACAAATGGAAGTGTCCAAACTGGATGCCAATGGTACGATTCAAGCGGGATCCTATCGTATAGAATATGACCGCTTGATCAATGTAACCGGTCCTTGGGCTACCGCTTTGTTGGAAAAGAGTGGTCTCTCAACCGACTACAAACTGGATACGGTACGCGGTAGCCACTTGTTGCTTCGTCGGGAATGTCCACAGGCCTATTTGCTGGAAATACCCGATGAGAGACGGATCTTCTTCGTACTGCCGTGGCAGGGTAGTACCTTGGCCGGAACTACGGAGGTTAGACAGCAGCTAACTGATCCCATCACTGTCTCTATAGAAGAAGAGCATTACCTGTTAAGGGCCTATGGCCACTACTTTCCCAAGCAAAATGGGGCAGAGCTTGTTACCGAACGCTATGCTGGGTTGCGGCCCTTACTCTATTCAGCAAGTGATCCAGGTAAAGCGACACGAGAATATGCCATAGAACGCAAGGGCAAGTTGATAAACGTTTTCGGCGGCAAATGGACAACGGCCCATGCCCTCGCTCGGAAAGTTGCCAATCAGATCCAATAATCTAAGAAATAGTATGAACAAGGTATTTATTCATCAAACAGCCATCGTGGACGAAGGCGCTCAAATCGGAGAAGGCTCCCGTATTTGGCAGTGGGTCCACATCTGTGGTGGCGCCAAGATCGGCAAAGGCGTGTCCCTCGGCCAGAACGTCTTTGTCGGCAACAAGGTTGTCATCGGCGATCAGAGCAAGATTCAAAACAACGTCTCGGTTTACGATAACGTAACGCTTGAAGAGGGTGTCTTCTGTGCCCCCAGCATGGTGTTCACCAACGTCTATAACCCACGTTCACTGATCGAAAGGAAGAGTGAATACCAAGATACCCTGGTGAAAAAAGGTGCTACCCTAGGTGCGAATTGCACCATTGTGTGTGGTATTACCATCGGTGAATATGCCTTCATAGGAGCAGGTGCCGTGGTGAATAAAGACGTCAAACCATTTGCCCTCATGGTTGGTGTGCCCGCCAAGCAAATCGGCTGGATGAGCGAATACGGAGAACAGATCGACCTGCCACTCGAAGGCGAGGGTGCATACATATGCCCACACACGGGAAGCCAATACCGGCTTGAGCAGGGCCAGCTCACAAAAAAAGAGAGTCGCATGGAAGAAGGGTTTTAGGTTTTAAGTTTTAGGTTTTAAAGCAAAGCAGGGGGCGTGACATATGGATCTCACAGGTAAAAAGCTCGTACTCGTTGGTGGTGCTGGGCTTATTGGTTCACATACGGTTGATCACCTCATTAAAGAGGATGTCAAAGAGATACTTATTTACGATAACTTCGTGCGTGGTAGCGTAGAAAACCTACATGATGCACTCAAGGATCCTCGTGTGAGGATCTACGATATCGGTGGTGACATCATGCAGACCGATATCTTGCAGTCTGCGTTTGAGGGGGCCGATGGCGTCTTTCACTTTGCCGCCCTCTGGTTGCTCCAGTGTCACGACTATCCCCGCAGCGCCTTTGATGTCAACGTGCGCGGTACCTTCAACGTCATGGAGGCCTGCGTTGCCAAGGGTGTGAAGCGGCTTGTCTCTTCATCCTCTGCATCCGTATACGGCGACGCGATACGAGAGCCCATGGACGAGGAGCACCCCTTCAACAACAAGAATTTCTATGGCGCCACCAAGATTGCCGGTGAGGCCATGTTGCGCGCATTCCACCACCGCTACGGGCTGGATTATGTCGGATTGCGCTACATGAATGTCTACGGCCCACGCCAGGATTATCATGGCGCCTATATTGCCGTCATCATGAAGATGCTGGATGCCATCGACAGGGGAGAGAGTCCCACCATTATGGGCGATGGTTCCGAGGCATTTGACTTCGTTGCGGTAGAGGATTGCGGCTTGGCCAATGTCTGTGCCATGAAAGCGGATGCGACCGATCAAAATTATAATGTGGGAACCGGTGTCAGGACATCTCTCAAAGAGCTGGCCGTGACGCTGCTGGAGCTGACCGGTTGTGATAAACCCATCAACTACGCACCGCGCAGCCAGGCAACACTGGTCAAGAACCGCATTGGCGACCCCAAAAAGGCTGGTGAAGAGATCGATTTTACCGCAACCATCGATTTACGTGAAGGACTCAAGCGTCTTATCGAGTGGCGAGCCAGTCACATTGCGGAGGTTGAACGTCGCCGTCGCGAAGTGGGTCTGGCCTGATGGAAAAACGCACCATTCAGATTGCTCTACCAGTCACGGGTGAGGAGGAGTGGCAGGCGGTTAAAGGGCCAATTATGTCCGGTTGGTTGACCCAAGGCCCCAAGGTGAGCGAATTTGAGAAGAAATTTGCCCGACGGCACGATGCCAAGCACGCCTTGGCCGTCACATCCTGTACCACGGGACTGCATCTGACCCTTGCTGCAATGGGTGTTGGCCCTGGAGACGAGGTGATCGTTCCCGCTTTTACCTGGATCGCGACAGCCAATGTCATACTCTATTGCGGCGCCACGCCGGTATTTGTCGATGTTCGGCGTGACACCTATAACATGGACCCGGCACAGGTCGCAGCAAAGGTAACGGACAAAACCAAGGCCATTATCCCGGTTCACCTGTTTGGTCTGTGTGCCGACATCGATGCCATCAGAGAAGTGATACCCGTGCGGGTCAAGATCATCGAAGATGCAGCCTGTGCCGCCGGCGCCAATTACAAAGGCCGGTGGGCCGGTACGCTGGGTGACGCGGCTTCATTTTCATTCCATCCACGCAAATCCGTAACTACGGGTGAGGGTGGCATGGTAACGACCAATGATGATGAATTGGCCGAGCGCATGAATCAGATGCGCAATCACGGTGCGACCATCTCGGAAGAGCAACGCCACCATGGTCCCAAGCCCTATATCCTTCCGGATTTCAATCTACTGGGCTTCAATTACCGTATGACCGATCTGCAGGGAGCCGTGGGAATCGTCCAGCTTTCCAAACTCGACGCCTTCATCGACGAACGAGCCAAATGGGCTCAATGGTATCGGGAGCAGTTGGCGGATATTGAATGGCTACATCTGCCCCAAGAGCCGGAGAAAGGCCGCCATGGCTGGCAATCATTCGTCACCTACGTCGATCCCGAAAAGGCGCCCATGCCGAGAAATGACATAATGGAAGTCTTGCAGGAGAAAGGTATTTCAACCCGTCCTGGTACTCATGCAGTTCATATGTTGAATATGTACAAAGAGAGATTTGGTATACAGGATTATAATTTTCCAGTTGCTAGAGACTGTTGCAATAACACCATGGCAATCCCATTACATAACCGGATATCGATGGAAGATTATGAATATATAGCTCAATGTATAAATGGGCTGGATCTATGATTGATAAGCCATGGCGTGGTGATGAATAATATGAACCTTTCCGAAATTTTTTCTCAGGAACACCCAATGGTTGATGGCGTGTTCATTGCCTCTGATATTAGTGAACATGAAAATCAAATTCAGACGAATGAAGCGTTTAGCGAAAAATGGTTAAAATACAATAATGAAGAAAATGAAAAACAGGAGCGGTTGTTTGAGTTTCAGCGTAACTGGTATCTTAAATTATATGGTTTCCAATCAGAAGAGGAATTGAAGCAGTATTTGGAAAAACAGTCTGTAGTGTTAGATGCTGGCTGTGGTCTTGGATA
Source organism: Candidatus Thiosymbion oneisti (assembly GCF_004359955.1). Taxonomy (NCBI): domain Bacteria; kingdom Pseudomonadati; phylum Pseudomonadota; class Gammaproteobacteria; order Chromatiales; family Chromatiaceae; genus Candidatus Thiosymbion; species Candidatus Thiosymbion oneisti. Next base: position 52,392 of record NZ_SMSC01000014.1, on the reverse strand, counting down.
TAAGGCAAAATGGTTTGCTGATCTAAGTCCTGGAACATTAATTATTGGCATGGACTATTCTGATGCAGTGTTTGCTGCAAAGCAGAAATATACAAATACCGAAAATCTTGTGTTCGTTAAAGGGGATATCGCAGATACGAAAATAATTGATGGAGTAGTTTCATATGTGAGTTGTGATCAGGTGCTTCATCACACTGAAGACCCACAAGAAACGATATATGAGCTATATCGAATCCTATGCGAGGGAGGAGAGCTGGCTGTATATGTATATGCAAAGAAGGCTCTGCCAAGAGAATTGCTAGACAGCTATTTTAGAAAACGAACGAAAAATATATCAAGTAATGAGATGTGGAAGCTCAGTGAACAACTCACTGAACTAGGAAAAAGACTGTCTGAGATGAGGAAGGATTTTGACGTACCGGATATACCTCTTCTGGGAATAAAAGGTGGGAGGATGAGTGTTCAGAGATTTCTTTATTGGAATTTTATTAAGTGTTTTTGGAATGCCAATTTGGGTTGGGAAACATCTGTGTCAACAAATTATGATTGGTATGCACCTTCAAATGCTGAACGATATAGCCAAGAAGAGTTTCTGATGATGTTGTCAAATGTTGGATTACGACAAGAGTTTATCCATACCGAGGAAGCTTGTCATAGTGGTAGATTTGTGAAGGATTGAATTGTTGTGTGCGGCATAACAGGAATTATTGAATTAGATGGGTCTCCCGTTTCCCCAGTAGTTCTGAAAAAAATGACTGACGCTATTGCACACCGAGGGCCAGATTGTGAAGGTCACTGGATTGAATGTAATGTGGGGTTGGGTCATCGTCGTCTGTCAATAATTGATCTATCTCCAGCAGGTCATCAGCCCATGATTAGTGCTGATCATCGCTATGTTCTTAGTTATAACGGTGAAATCTACAATTTTCGTGAATTGAGATCAGAATTGGAGGCAAAGGGCTACTGGTTTCGTTCAAAAACCGACAGTGAAGTCGTGCTCTATGCCCTGGCCCAATGGGGCGCCGACGCCCTGCTCAAATTCAATGGCATGTTCGCCCTGGCCTTCTGGGACCGAAAGGAAAAGACACTGTTCCTGGCCAGAGACCGCTACGGCATAAAACCGCTTTACTACAGCCAACAAGGCAACACCTTCGCCTTCGGCTCCGAACAAAAGGCGATCCTTGCCCGACCCGAATTCAAACGAAAGCTAAACAAACCGGCCCTGCTGGAATACTTCACCTTCCAAAATATCTTCACCGACCAAACCCTGCTGGAAGACATCCACCTGTTGCCTGCCGGCCACCACGCCACCCTGAATCTCAACAACCTAAAACCTAACAACTTAAAACTTAAAACCTACTACGACTACCGCTTCCGCGAACTCGACCACCCCGTCGACAAGCGCGAATACCTGGAAGAACTCGACTGCCTCTTCCGTCAAGCCGTAAATCGCCAACTGGTGAGCGATGTGGAAGTAGGCGCCTATCTCAGCGGAGGTATGGACAGTGGCTCCATCACCGCCATTGCTGCACAGTCGTTTCCAAACCTGAAAACCTTTACCTGTGGTTTTGATCTGAGCTCCGCCTCGGGGATCGAACTATCCTTCGATGAACGGACCAAGGCCGAAGCCATGTCGGCCAGATTCAAGACCGAGCACTACGAAATGGTGCTAAAGGCCGGAGACATGGAGCGCTGCCTGCCGAAACTGGCATGGCATCTGGAAGAGCCTCGCGTTGGTCAGAGTTACCCCAATTACTACGTGGCTCAACTGGCCAGTAAATTCGTCAAGGTGGTTCTCTCCGGTAGCGGTGGCGATGAACTTTTTGGTGGCTATCCTTGGCGATATTACCGTGCGGTCATTAACCAGGATTTCGAACACTACATCGATCAGTACTACCTCTATTGGCAACGCCTGGTAGACAATCGTTATTTGAAACAAATATTTGCTCCGGTCTGGTCGGAGGTTCAACATGTATGGACAAGAGATATTTTTCGGGATGTGTTTGCAACACATGACAACGCCCTGGAGTGCCCCGAGGACTACATCAATCATTCACTCTATTTCGAGGCAAAAACCTTCCTGCACGGGTTGTTTGTGGTGGAAGACAAACTCAGCATGGCGCATAGCCTGGAAACTCGGGTGCCCTTTATGGACAATGACCTCGTAGACTTTGCAATGTCTTGTCCGATAAACCTAAAACTTAACAACCTAACACTTAATAACCTAGTCCGTATTAACGAAAACGAGCCAGGCGACAAACAAAGCCAGTTCTTCCAGAAGACCAATGACGGCAAACAAATATTGCGCGATATGATGACTCGCTATATTCCGGAAGATATCACTAAAGCGGAAAAACAGGGTTTTTCATCACCGGATGCCAGTTGGTTCAAGGGGGAGAGTATCGAGTTTGTGCGGCGCACGCTGTTGGACAGCCATGCGCAAATATACGATGTGATGGATCGCAAGGTGGTAAGATCCTTGATTGAGCAGCACCTCGGTGGGAAACAAAACCGGCGACTGTTGATCTGGTCACTGCTCAATGTGGAAGCGTGGATGAAGGATTGTCTATGAATCTGAAGGAAGTAACCTATGAACAACGAGACTATAGTCACACCCAACTCTCCGAATTCTTCGGGGGGGGGGACAGCGGCTAGGCGTATCGCCGAGTTGCTTGAGGAGCTCCGGACCTTACGAATGCAGCAACAGACCCTAGTGCAGCAGCGTTGGAACCGGAGCTTGCCTTTTGCCGACTATATTGTCGACCGTTGGGACAAGGCGCGTGAACTAGGTTTCGATGATGGGTGCAGCATCTACGATAGCTCCCTGGTGTTGGGTGATGTATTGGTGGGCAAGAATACGTGGATTGGACCCTTTACCGTATTGGACGGCTCTGGAGGATTGGAGATCGGTGAGAACTGCTCTATCAGTGCAGGCGTGCAGATTTACACCCACGATACGGTGAATTGGGCAACCAGCGGTGGTGAAAAACAGCCGGAGCGTGCTTCTGTCTCCATTGGTAACCGTTGCTATATCGGTCCAAACGTTATCATCAGTAAAGGCATCACCATTGGTGATGGTTGTGTGATCGGAGCGAACAGCCTCGTGAACAAAGACATCCCTGACGGCATGAAGGCTTGGGGTTCTCCCGCACGGCTTCAGGGCGAAGTGCCCCCAAATGGTAAGGACTGAGGGAGAACGTGTTACAAAATCCCGATATCAATCAGGTCGACCTTCGGATCTGTAAACGCTGCATCTATGATGAGCGCGTACCATCTATCCACTTTGATGCTGAAGGTGTATGCAACTATTGCCGGCAGGTGGAAAATCTCATTGAGCAATACGGTACCGGTCAGCCCAAAGGCGAGGCGCTCTTTGTTTCCACACTTGAAGACATCAAGCGTACGGGTAAGGGGAAACCATACGACTGTATCGTTGGTGTGAGCGGTGGTACGGATTCTTCCTACTTGACTTATCTCGCCAAGGAATGGGGCTTGCGACCACTCGCGGTGCATTATGACAACACATGGAACTCCGCCATAGCCACAATGAACATCCACAAGGTTTTAAGTGGATTGGGCGTAGACCTTTATACCCATGTTGTGGCGAACAAGGAGGCAGACGATATCTTTCGCGCTTTTTTTCTCTCGGGGGTAGCAGAGATCGAGGCGGCGACTGATTTGGGTTATGCCTACCTTTTGCGCAAGGTGGCAGCCAAGTATTCCATCAAATATATTCTGGAAGGCCACTCTTTTGTCGAGGAGGGAATTACGCCCCTGGGACGTAATTATTTTGATGGCCGTTACATCCAGGCAGTACATCAGCAATTCGGCCAGATGAGGATTGAAACATACCCGTTGATGACGTTTTCACGGTTTTTAAGATCCGCCCTTTTCCATCGGGTTAAATTTATACGGCCGTTGTGGTATCTCAAATATACGAAAGAAGATGCTAAGACATTCCTTACCGAAAAATATAGCTGGCGTTATTACGGTGGGCATCATCTCGAAAATCGCATGACTGCTTTCTGTCACAGTGTTTATCTGCCACAGAAGTTTGGCAGTGATATGCGCAACAACACCTTGGCAGCTCGGGTGCGTAATGGAACTTTGTCCCGTTCCGAAGCCTGGGCCGAGTACAACACACCGCCACTGATCGAAGACGAATTAGTAAGCTATTTCAAAAAACGACTCGATCTAAGTGATGAGCGGTATGAGCGGGTAATGCAGGCTCCCCCAAAAAACTGGACTGAATATCCCACCTATAAAAAACGTTTCGAGCGTTTGCGCCCGCTCTTTTTCATGCTTGCCAAGGCTAACCTGGTACCAATGAGCTTTTATCTAAAATATTGTTTTCCCGCCAAAGTCCCATCATGATCACCATCGTCAATTACGGCATGGGAAATCTAGGTTCCATGCTCAATATGTTCAAGCGTGTCGGGGTGCAGGCATGCATTGAATCCGATCCAGTTGTTTTGCAAGATGCGGAAAGGTTCGTCCTGCCTGGCGTTGGCGCTTTTGATACCGCAATGCAGCGCATCGATGGTATTCCCGGATTACGAGATGTCCTGGAACACAAGGCCCTCGTTGAGAAGGCACCTGTACTGGGCGTATGTCTGGGCATGCAACTACTAACTCGTTCCAGTGAGGAAGGCGAACTGCCTGGCCTGGGTTGGATACCTGGCGCCACCCACCGCTTTCCTAAGCAGGAAAGTCTCAAAGTGCCCCACATGGGCTGGAACATTGCCCTGCCCACAGCCTCCAAAGCCTCCAATTCTCTTACCGTAAATGCGGGGCCTGAACCACGCTACTACTTCGTGCATTCCTATTTTGTAAAGGTGGACGATCCGGCGCATTCTCTCATGCGTACCTATTACGGCATCGACTTCGATTCCGCCATCGGGCGCGACAATATCTTTGGTGTCCAATTCCACCCCGAGAAGAGCCATCGGTTCGGTGTGCAGCTCCTCAAGAACTTCGCGGAGTTGTAACCATGCTCCGTACCCGAGTAATTCCCGCCCTCCTGCTGCGCGACGAAAGCCTGGTCAAGACCGTGCGCTTCGGTAGATTTACCTATGTAGGCGATCCCTGCAATACGGTAAGAATCTTCAACGAACTTGAAGTTGATGAACTGCTCTTTCTGGATATCACCGCATCAAGGGAGGGACGAGCACCCAACCTGAAGGTGCTGGGCGACATCGCAAATGAGTGTTTCATGCCACTGGGTTACGGCGGTGGCATCCGTTCACTCGATCATGCAAAGGCGGTGTTTGATATCGGATTTGAAAAGGTAGCGGTCAATTCTTATGCGGTGGATAATCCCTCGCTCATCACCGAGATCGCCAGCCACTACGGTAGTCAGGCCGTTATTGCATCCATAGACGTGAAAGCAGGACTGTTTGGTGACTGGTCGGTGCGCACCAAGGGGGGCAAACACAACACTCACCGTGATCCGGTTGAGTGGGCGCAGGAAGTAGAGCGCCTTGGGGCGGGGGAAATCCTGCTGACTTCCATCGATCGAGAAGGTACCTGGGAAGGCTTCGATTTGGAAATGGTAAGGCGTGTTACTGATGCCGTCTTTATCCCCGTAATCGCACATGGCGGTGCTGGCACAGTCGAGCATATCGGCCGCGTCGTGAAGGAAGCCAATGCCTCTGCTGTCGCATTGGGCAGTATGGTGGTCTTTCAAAAAAAGGGAATGGGTGTGTTGGTGAATTTTCCGGATCAAAGGAAATTGCAAGAAATTTTGTAAGACTTTAGCCTTTTGAAAAATCATAGGCAATCTGGCCGCCACATCAAGCCGCCTACTTCTATACATTCCAATTATGCAGTTGGATAGCTCTCCCATCAATGGCTGCTTTGGTCAAAGAAACAACTAACTCGTCAGGCTGACGCCCCTGTAATTCCTGTCCAGAATAGCGTCAGCATGATAGCATGGGTTATTGCTCCATGCTCCGAACGGTTTTGCTGACAGGTCTTACGCACCACTAGTTGTCCAAATGTTTGGCTAGACAGACGCCGGGCATCGACGTTTTCGTTGTTTGAAGGCCGCGGTATCCATCTCTGAACGCTGAACATTGAGGCGCAAGGCGTCTTTCAGCAGGCGCGACAGCCTTTTTTTGGAAGCAGTTGTTTCCCCCATGGAGAAGGAAATATTACGGCTTGTCTTGTCTGACACCAGCGATTTTTCAGAAGGCTAAAGTCTTACGGTGAAAAAATGTTTGCAGAATTTAATTATGATATTTATCAGATAATCACTTTGTTACTGATTGCAATATTGTTAACTTTTGGGTTTTCAATTGTACAATCGATAATATCCGAAAAATCCGGATCGGATCATCCTGTACACCAGTTTTTAAGGAACAGAATCATTGAAAATAGAGGTCGTTTATTCACTACTATACCTAATCTGTTGAATGTTTCTCACTGTGCGGCGTTACCACTATATCTTCACTGGATCATAGCGCGTTTTTCAGTCGGTGCAATTAAGTGGTCAGAACGAATGTTAAATCCTATTGTGAATTCCATTCATACACTTCTCATATTTTGTATTGCCGGAACAGCGACCTTTTTTTCTGAAATCAGTATTGAAGAAGTTACGTGGTCTGCTTTGTTATTTGCGTTGACTCCGCAATTTTATCATGCATTGAGTGCAAGAAATTTTGGCCTCAGTGCACGAGGCACGGGATTGGTATTATTGACAGCTTTTTTTGCTTGTGCGTACCACATGAAGTTTATCCCTTCTACAATACCTTGGTGGGTAGCAACAGCTTTATTTTCCTGGTTGGTGTGGGGGGTTAGCACATTCGCTCAACAAGCATTGTTGTTCATAAGTGTTTTGTTGTTATTTGTGGGCCAATGGCGTCCATTTGCGGGCATGCTACTTGGTGTCGGGTTATTTATTGTGCTTCACCCAAAGTACGCAGTGTATTATTTATGGAACACTTTTTTATTTCTTCGAAGTTATGCTGCAGAGTTAGCTCCTGTTTACATTTTAAAATATAGACCCAGTATATGGAGAGATCTTGTCTATGATATTTGGAAAAAGAAATCAGAGTATGGATGGCGCAAATTCCTATTGTATTCGTACGGGAATTCTGTTTTTATTGTGTTTTTCCTGAATCCATTGGCGGTCTATTCCGTGTTCCACTACTCATACGCATGGGAATGGGAAGGATGGTATTCATATGTCATTTCGATTACTTTTGCTGGGGTTGGTTCTGCAATTGTTACTTCCTTACGTAGCACTCGTTTTCTTGGAGAGCCAGAACGCTATATAGAAGTTGTGACACCATGGGTAACTATCTCGTCTGTGCATATGCTTGTAGAAAACGACGATATTCTAATTATAATTATGATCTTATTTATAATGTTAAATATTTTTCAGATTATTATTAGCTGGAAATTGATGCGTCACGTAACACTTGCCAATGATGAATTACTAGATGTGGAAGAGGCCATTGAGGCGTATTTTGGAGAAAATGTGAGATTTTGCTGTAATAATGAGCAAATAACGAAGTTTTTTTTAAAAAACAAATGGAAATTCGCTTACTATATAGCAACTGGTCAGGAATATGGGGGCTTGACTGTCAATGAAATATATTCACAATTCCCTAATTTGAGTCAATCATCTTGCGAACGTGTTGTTGAAAAATATCGTGTAAATTGTCTCTTACTTGATAGAAATGTTTTTGAAGGTGTTTTTGTTGACCAAAACAAAAATATTTCGCAAATGGAGGTCATTTACAAATCAGATAGATTCTTATTGATTTCTCTGAGATGGATAAAAAGCTATTAGAAGTTAGATGTCATCAATATTTCGCCAGTTTATAATCTATGGAATGGGAGGTGCAGCGAGTCGCATGGCTTCTGTGTTCTTGGTGCCATTGTACACACACTCTCTCAGCCCTCAAGAGTATGGTAAGTTGGAGTTGTCTCTGGCAATTAATGGAATTTTAATAATATTTGCAGGAATGCAAATAGAATCAGCTGTTGCGAGGGAATACATTGAAGCCAAAAAAAAAGGTATTCGTGCTCCAATGGTTGCATCTTCATTCGCTCTCACTTTTGTTGGGGCGTTTTTTTCAATGTCTTTTGTTTCTATTGTTGTGGCCACTGGTATAGCTAATAACTGGATAGATGCAAGTGTATTATTGCTAATTGGATTTTTGACACTGCCATCGCAGTTATTAGGCGTACAATTTGTGATGTTACGCTTTGATGGTAGAGCAACATTCTATGCGTTACTTTCGTTAATTGATGTTGTATTGACGGCAGTATTAAGTCTCCTATTGATCCTCTTTTTTAATGCTGGGGTTTTTGGAGCGTTTGTTGGTATATTAGTATCTAAGGTTATTTGTGTTCTAATCGCTTATCCAAGCACTTTTAGGGGTATAGGCAATCCGATAAATGCGTTAATGGGAATAGATAAGTACTGGTCTTTTCGTTTGCTAGCTTATGGGATACCTTCATTGCCGTCTGTCTTAGTATCATGGGTGCATAACTCCGGGAATAGGCTTATTTTGGCCGGTATTCTAACTATACAGGATGTTGCAATAACTGGTGTGGCTATAAAGGTCGCTGCTATTTTTGGTTTTATCGTCTATAGCTTTAGACTTGCATGGGAGCCATATTCTATATCAATGTTGGAAAAGTTTAAAAGTGATTCTGGATTTTATCGTCGAATTTTAGAATGGTATTCTGTGGTGATGTTCATGTTGGCAGTAATTTTATGCGCAATAGCTCCATGGGTCGTCGCATTTTTTGCACCTACTAAATACTCAGAGGCCGCGAGTATAGTCGTTTTTGCTTTGGTTGCACATTACTGGGTTGGAGTAACTCATATTACAATTATTGGTGTACAAGGATCACGAAAAACCTATTATCTCCTACCTGTATTTGGAGGAGGAGCGGGTATAAATATTGTTGTATTGTTTTCCACTGTATTAATGCTAGGCGCAGTTTCGGCGGGGTTAGGGTTGTTGATTGGTTCAATATCCACTTCAATGTTTGCAGCAATTATAAGCAATAAAGTTTACGGAACAGAATTCAGAAGTAAGTTGCTGTTGTCAATGTTTTCGATATCTATAATAACACCCACTTCTCTATGGTATGTAATGGATGTGTACGGTAATCCTTCGTTAATAAATTCTGGGGTTTTATATTGGGTTGGAGTGAATGGAGTGATTTTAGCCATTGGCTTGTTGGTATTGTCGATAGGTTTAGGGTGGTGTCGGAGTAAAGAAATGGTTTCTATTGTGGGCAGTTATTTAAGACTGATCGCTGTTAATAATAGATGGTGAAATTACAATGGATATGTTAACGGCAATTATGTTTATATCAATTTGCGTATATGCGCTAACAACAAACTCAGATCTGTGTTCGCCAACAAAACTCTATTTAGTGCATTTCTTGGTATTCTATTTGGGTGCATGGACCTCGCCCCAAGGTATAGAAATATGGCTGTTAATGAATATCACTTTGATGGTGGGATTATTTAGTGCGATAATTGAGGGTCATAAACACACAAAGAAATTAATGCCAAACAATGCTAAAAAGGCATTAGAAAAAGATAAGTTTACTTTTTGGATATGGCTGTTTACATTACCCGCACTGGCTGCAAGGCTTTATCTAGTTTATTTATTTGGGGGGATTGAGGGATATGCTGATGTGTTGCCTTTTAGAGTAATAGAATTCCGTGGGCTGGGTTGGCTGACAAGTGTTGCAAATACGCACCTTGTTGTTAATTTGGTTTATTTTGCGGTTGGCGTTACAGGGTCAAGAAATAAAAAATGGTGGACTGGATATGCGATACACTTTTTTTTATTTGTAATATTTGGATTACTTTCTGGATCACGCACAGGAGTATTAATTATATTGCCATTGTTAATGTATCTAGTACATTATCTTAAAAGAAGAGTGTCAATTACGTTTTTTGTAGTTGTTGCATTACTGAGCATTGTTTCAGCCATAATAATGGGCGTGGTAAGGAAAACTTACTCTTACCATGATGGGCAGCTTAATCTTGGGCTGGAGGATAAGGTAATTTCATTTTTTGATGCAGAGGGTTTTAGGTATGGAATATTGCCTTTAAAGATATTATTGTCCGAGGGTCTAAAGGAACTGCAGCTTGGTACAACATTTGCGACAATTTTTACAAATGCAATACCAAGATATATATATCCGGAAAAGCCAGATACTGGAGGTGTTGTTTTTACAAAACTATATACGGGGGATGCGTGGTTAGGGGCATCGAATTTGACGCCCACTTTTCTTGGAGAATGGGTGATTAACTTTGGGTGGGGGTTTGGTGTCGTTTTTTTTGTGGTTAGTTACTCATGGATTATGTTGATGATGATAAAACAATATAAAAGGAATCTTTACAAATGGACGGAAAATATAAATAGAAAATCTGCTTTTGATGCTACGATGTATATCGTTTTATTGTGGTCGATGGTCGCGTTAATGGTGGGTGAGTCTACTAACGTCATTGTGAGAATGTTTGTTGAAAAAATTATTCCACTAGCCGCGATGCGTGTATTTTTTTTATCGAAATTCAAATATTAAAGGATTTTATATGTAGTATAAAACCGCAAAATTCCCCATACATAAAGAAAACTCTTATGTGGTTGGGGTCGATGCTACAAATCTCCGGCACGGCGGAGGACGAACACGTCTGATTGAATTAGTTCATGCCGCGAATCCTACTATACATGGTTTTTCAAGAGTTGTAGTTTGGGGGAGTCGAACGGCGCTAAACATGATAAATGATCGCCCATCTCGGGCGAGATTGAGGTCGATGAGTCTTATTTTGGTGCCCGGCGTGTTCGCGGGAAGAAAGGCCGCGGAGCAGGCGGTAAAACGATCGTCTTCGGGATCCTGGAACGCCAGGGGAAAGTCTACACGGAGATCGTCCCGGATGCCTCCAAAAAGCAGCTACAGGCTGTGCTCCAGGGCAAGGTAGCCCTCGATAGCATCATCCACTCGGACGGCTGAAGGGGCTACCATGGGCTGGTGGATGTGGGCTACGAGAAACACCTCCGGGTACGTCATGGCAGAGAATGAATTTGCCCGCGGTAATTGCCATATCAATGGCATTGAATCATTTTGGTCATATGCCAAACGAAGGCTTGCTAAATTCAATGGTGTTCCCAAACATACGTTTCATCTGCACCTCAAAGAATGTGAGTTCAGATTTAATCACCGAGAAGAAAACCTCTGTGATACAATACTGACTCTGCTGAGAGAAAATCCACTCTAAAGCTATCTAGACCCAATTGAATACACATTGTGATGCGCTCTGCACTATACGCGGAATTCACGACGAACGTCTTTCTCAGATATCGAGAAGACACTAGTGAATCAATGAGGAGAAAGCATGAAAAAGAGAAATGCTCAAAAAAAGAAAGAATTCACCTGAGCCAACGATTGTTTTAATGAACTGCCTCTCCTCCGTTAGCGGCGGGGCGGTGTCCTACCTGCGCAACCTTTCGCCCCTGCTGTTGGCCCGGTTTAAGGCATCGCTGGGCGAACACAAGCTCATTTTTCTGGCGCATGAATCCCAATGGGAGCTGTTCGCTGGTGTGCCGGACGGGCATTGCCACTGGATCGGCGGCACGCGGCCAACGGGATGGCGACGTGTGGTGTGGGAGTGCCGCAATCTCGATCGCATAGTCAACGAAACGGGGGCCGAGGTCCTGTTCACGCCCTATCAAATCGCTACCTCCGTCAGTGGTGTGAAGCAGGTGCTCATGCTGCGCAATATGGAACCCTTTCTGTTCGGGCGGTATCGCTATAGTTGGAACACTGCGCTCAGAAACCGACTGCTCGCCAGGAGCTCCCGCCAGTCCCTGCGCTGCGCTGACCGGATCATCGCGGTGTCGGCTTTTGCGCGTGACTATCTGGTCGACGAACTGGACATCACGCCCGATCGCATCCGCTCCGTCTATCATGGTCGATCTGAAGCATTGGCTGAGCGAGGCGATGCGGAATGGGACCGCTCGCTGCTTGCCGACCTCGGCGTCAACGGGCGATTCGTCCTCACGTGCGGATCGCTTCTCCCCTATCGGCGCTGTGAAGATGTCATCCGCGCTTTCGACGCGATCGCACGCAAGCTCCCGGATGGCATGCAACTAGTCATCGCGGGCTCCGGCACCGACCAGCGCTATGGTGCGCTCGTTCGCGAGACCATCGCGAAGGCGTCCGCACGTTCTCGGATTCTGCTCGCTAGCCATGTTGCCTGGGACAAGATGAAAGCGCTTTATCGGCAGTGCGATGCCTGCGTCATCGCCACCGAGATCGAGGCCTGTCCCAATATCGCCATAGAAGCCATGACGGCCGGCTGCGCCATCATAGCCAACGACAAACCGCCGCTTCCTGAAATGTTCGATACCGCCTCCCACTCCTATCGGGCCCGTGACATATCGCATCTGGCCGAGGGGATGGCGCAGGTGATAAGGGATGAGCAACTTCGCGAGACGCTGAGGGCGCGTTCACTGAAGCGTGCCGAACATTTTTCCTGGGCAACATGCGCCGACGAAACCTACGCCGCGCTCACCGACTGGTCGTAACTGAAGAGATAGAAACCTGAATGGACTACACAACACAATCCCTCGGCTTCAAGATCAAGAAGACCCTTCGCTATGTCCGCCTGTATGGCGTCAAACGCACCTTGATGAAGGTCAAAGGGCAGTATCACATGAAGAAGGCCTACGAGACCCTGCCCGACCTGTCGGCAGCTGGCGACCACAAGGGGCGGATCGGCCTCATCGGTTGCGGCAACCATGCATTCAGCAACATCGCCTACTATCTCGATAAGAAGAGCAAGGGCGCCATTCGCGCCTGCATGGACAAGGATATCGCCAAAGCCGCCTCCCTTTATAAAAGGTTCGGTCTGCAATACTACACGGACGATGCCGCGAAGATCGTCTCCGATCCTGACATCGCACTGGTTTATATCGCGTCAAATCATGCCTCGCATGCGGAATATGCCATCGACTGCATCAAGGCAGGAAAACACGTCCATATTGAAAAGCCGCATATCGTGAACCGCGACCAACTGGATCGCCTGATGACCGCTATGCAGGCGCACCCGGAGGCGAAAGTCTATCTCGGCTTTAACCGGCCGCGCAGTAAGCTATTTCGAAAACTGCAGGATTTCCTGGCGCGGCAGTCTGGTCCGCTGATGATTAACTGGTTCATTGCCGGTCACGAGATCCCCGACGATCACTGGTATTTCGACGAGGCCGAAGGCGGCCGCGTGCTCGGCAATCTCTGCCACTGGACGGACCTGATGCTGCATCTTGTGGGATTGGAAAACGCGTTCCCGTGCTCCATCGTTCCGGCGACGCCGGAGAACGCCAAATCCGACTTCGTCGTCTCGGTGATGTTCGCCGACCGCTCCTGCGCCTCGATCACGTTTTCTGCCAAGGGGCATACCTTCGAGGGTGTACGCGAGGTGCTCAACCTGCATAAGGGGGACATTCTGGCAAATCTGTCTGACTTTCATAGACTCTCAATCGATGTAGTGCAGAAACGATACCGATTTTCATCTTTTTATCGCGATCACGGTCACGAAGCCAATATTGTGAATTCTTATCAAAGTGTTAAGGATAAAACTTCTTCCGGAGAAAATATCCACTATGTCAGAGCAACAGCACTGTTTTTCTTAGCGATAAAAGACGCAATTGATACGGGTAGGGCCGTTGAGCTTTCATTGTAAGCACCGAGATAGCCGATTGTCTCAAAGAAGGAAAAAGCTGTGAAACAAATCCTCCAATCCCTTAAGACCGGCGTCACAGAAGTCGCCGATGTCCCCGTGCCCAAGACGGGCCGCGGTCAGTTGCTGATCCAGACCTCGCACACCCTGGTTTCCGCTGGTACTGAGCGCATGCTGTGGTCGAGTTCGGCCAAGCCGGCTGGATCGAGAAGGCCCGCCAACAGCCGGAGAAGGTCCGGATGGTGCTGGATAAGATCAAGACGGATGGCTTGCAGCCGACTATTGAGGCGGTCTTCAACAAGCTGGATCAGCCTTTGCCTCTGGGTTACTGCAATGTCGGCGGGGTATAGAGGTTCAAGGCTCAAGGGGCAAGAGCGGGACTTCAAGGTCGGTAATCGGGTCATCTCTAATGGGCATCATGCAGAGGTTGTAAGTGTGCCTTTCAACCTCTGCGCCAAGGTGCCCGCCGCCATTTCCGACGAAGCGGCCTTTACGGTGCTAGCCGACATTGCCTAGCAGGACATCCATTGCGGTCCGCCGTGCCCCAGCTCGATACTCTGTAAATTGAATCTGTAACCTTCATATTGTAAAATCGGCGCATGATTCCGAGGCAGGCGCAAGCAGCAGCCCTTAAGTTGGCGAAGGGCTTTCCCATTCTGGCGTTGACCGGGCCGCGTCAGTCGGGGAAAACGACGCTTGCCCGTGTGCTCTTCCCTCAACGTGACTATGTAACGCTGGAAAATCCTGAGCAGAGAGAGTTCGCTTTACGCGATCCACGGGGATTTCTCGATCGATTCAGGGATGGCGCGATCATCGACGAGGCGCAGTACTGCCCGGATCTGTTTTCCTATCTGCAGGGTATCGTCGATGAGCGGCGTCGCATGGGGGAGTTTGTCCTTACCGGATCACAACAGTTCGGTCTGCGTTCCGGGATCAGCCAATCGCTGGCGGGCCGTGTCGGTCTGGTACAGTTGTTGCCATTTTCTATGTCGGAGTTGGCGGCCGCCGGCTTGCTGTCCGATGACCTGGACAGGTTGTTATGGCTTGGTGGCTATCCGCCCATCTATGATCGTGATCTGACGCCCGATCTGTGGTTTCCCAATTACGTGGCTACCTATGTGGAGCGGGATGTCCGGCAATTGCTGGCCGTACGCGATCTGGATCTCTTTCAGCGTTTCGTGAAGCTGTGTGCGGCGCGAACCGGGCAATTGCTCAATCTCTCCTCCCTGGCGATGGATTGCGGGATTTCGCATGTCACTGCACGCGAGTGGTTAAGCGTGCTGGAGGTGAGTTATCTGACAATGAGGTTGCCGCCCTATTTCCGTAATTTCGGCAAACGCCTGGTGAAAACGCCGAAACTCTACTTTCTGGATGTTGGACTTGCCGCCTGGTTGCTGGGCATTCGCGATGCGGAAACGCTCAACACCCATGCCCAGCGCGGGGCGCTATTTGAAACACTGGCCGTTTCCGAGTTCGTCAAGCAGCGCTTCAACGCAGCGCAGCCCGCCGATCTTTATTTCTGGCGCGACAATGTGGGCCATGAGGTGGATCTGTTGTTCGAAGTGGGGCAGCAACTGCAGAGTGTTGAGATCAAGTCCGGCGCAACCTTTGTCACCGATTGGCTTGATGCGGTGAGGAAATGGACAGGTTTTGCTAGGGATGCCGCCTTGCCGCCCTGGCTTGTCTATGGTGGCGCTACGGGATATCAACGGGAGGGCGTCACCGTGCTGGCCTGGCGAGATCTCGCGAAACCAGACATATAGTGTCAAAGGTGGAGAGTTTTTCCTGGTTAAGCAAATAGCTCTCATAAATCGTGTACTACTTTGATGTATAGGGAGCACACCACATGAATCGTTTGGTACGCTGGCTCGATGAGAGACTTTATCCGGGTTTCGAGCGCAACTGGGATGACCAATTGTTTCGGCATAGAATCCTGGACCATCTTAGTCAGAGGTCAATGGAAGTGCTGGATCTCGGCGCCGGCGCCGGTATTGTGTCACAGATAAATTTTCGTGGGATTGCGGCGCACATCTGCGGAGTGGATCCGGATCCGCGCGTCGAGAGCAATCCCTATCTCGATGAGGGGAAGGTGGGATTCGGTGAGTCTTTGCCATATCCCGACGCCCGCTTCGACATGGTGTTTGCCGACAATGTGCTGGAGCATCTGGCGGAACCGGAAAAGGTCTTTGCGGAAGTTGCGAGGGTACTGCGTCCGGGTGGGGTGTTTCTCGTGAAGACGCCAAATCGGTATCATTATATGCCACTTATTGCTCGCCTCATGCCGCATCGGTTTCATCAGTGGATCAACCGCAAACGCGGACGGGCGGAAGAGGATACCTTTCCGACTCTTTACCGGGCTAACACGAACCGGGATATCCATCGCATCGCGGATTCCGCCGGACTTACGGTTACCCATATGGAATTTATTGAAGGCCGACCGGAATACCTGTGGATCACAGCCTTTACGTATCTTTTCGGATGGCTTTATGAATGAATCGTCAATAGCCTGTCTTGGCTAAAGGGCCTGCGTATATTGATTATCGCCGAGATGCGAAAGACCGGTTGATGTTTTGCAATTCACACCGTCGATTTCTGCTATTTTGTTCCGTGTTTGATGCCCGGTGCGCGGAGTAGTCATTCAGATCCCTACTATTAAATTTCATCTAATTTTGCTGGTTGTCATTTCGAGCGCAGCGAGAAATCTTGTGACTTGAGTGGTTGCCTTCTCGACAAAGATCTCTCCCTGCGGTCGAGATGACAGAGACTGGCTTTACCAGAAAATTTTGGTGAAACGGGGTACTACTGTTTTTGCCATCCATGGCACCTGGATTCCGGTAATCCCTGCTGGAATGACGAGGTGGGGTCTGAACGATTAGTCCGCGCAGCATAAGAAAAGGCTGTACCCATATTGAAACAGATTCTTCAATCTCTAAGGACCGGTGCCGCGGAAGTAGCCGATGTCCCCTGTCCCGCTGTCAAGCGCGGTCAACTGCTGATCCGCTCGACCCATACGCTAGTCTCTGCAGGAACCGAACGCATGCTGGTGGAGTTCGGCCAGGCCGGCTGGATCGAGAAGGCCCGCCAACAGCCGGAGAAGGTCCGGATGGTGCTGGACAAGCTCAAGACCGACGGTCTGGTGCCGACGGTGGAGGCGGTGTTCAACAAGCTGGACCAGCCGCTGCCGCTCGGCTACTGCAACCTGGGCACGGTGTTGGAGGTGGGTGCCCAAGTGGGCGCCGGCCTGTCGGGATTCGCGGTGGGCGATCGGGTGGTGTCCAACGGCAAGCACGCCGAGGTGGTGAGCGTGCCGGTGAACCTGTGCGCCAAGGTGCCGGACGCGGTCTCCGACGAGGCGGCAGCCTTCACCGTGCTCGGCGCCATTGGGTTGCAGGGCATCCGCCTGGTGGCACCGACCCTGGGCGAGGCGGTGGTGGTGACCGGCCTGGGACTGATCGGTCTGGTGACGGTGCAGCTGTTGCGGGCCCAGGGCTGCCGGGTGCTGGGCATCGACCTGGATGCGGAAAAGCTGGTCCTGGCCCGGCGCTTCGGGGCCGAGGTGGTGAATCCGGCGGCGGGCGAAGACCCGCTGGCCGCCGCCGAGACCTTTTCGCGTGGACGCGGGGTGGATGCGGTGATCATCACTGCCTCCACCCGCAGCAGCGAACCGGTGCACCAGGCGGCGCTGATGTGCCGCAAGCGTGGGCGCATCGTGCTGGTGGGGGTGACGGGGCTGGAGCTGTCGCGGGCGGATTTCTACGAGAAGGAGCTGACCTTTCAGGTGTCCTGCTCTTACGGGCCGGGCCGCTACGATCCGAATTACGAGGACAAGGGTCAGGATTATCCGCTGGCCTTCGTGCGCTGGACCGAGCAGCGTAACCTGGAGGCGGTCCTGGATATGATGGCCCGCGGCGCCCTGGACGTAAAGCCTCTGATCTCGCACCGCTTTGCCTTGGAGGAGGCGGAGCGGGCCTATGCCGTGGTGGCGGGGATTGAACCCTCGCTCGGCATCCTGTTGGAGTACCCCGGCCCGGAGGTACAGTCGGATCAGGCCTTACAGGCGGCCACGGTGCGCCTGAGTCCGACCCCGGTCACAACGGACGTGGCCCGGCGGCCGGCGGTGGGTTTCGTGGGCTCCGGGGGCTATGCGACGGCGATCCTGATCCCGGCCTTCAAAGCGGCGGGGGCGCAGCTGGTCTCCGTGGCATCGAGCACCGGCGTGAGCGGGATGTATGCGGGGCGCAAGTTCGGCTTTGCGGAGACTACCACTGATACCGATCGGCTCTTTTCGAACAAAGAGTTGGACGCAGTGGTCATCAGCACCCGCCACGACAGCCATGCCCGTTTTGTGCTCCGGGCGCTCGAGGCCGGTAAGCATGTGTTCGTGGAGAAACCGCTGTGTCTTACGCCGGAGGACCTGGCACGGATCGCACAGGCCCATGAAGCAGCGTTGGACCGGAAGAAGGCGCTGCACCTGATGGTCGGTTTTAACCGGCGCTTTTCGCCATTAGTGCAGAAGATGAAAAAGCTGCTCGGGGGCGCGGTCGGGCCCAAGGCCCTGGTGATGACGGTGAATGCCGGGGCAATCCCGTCAGACCATTGGACCCAGGACCCGGAGGTCGGCGGCGGACGCATCCTGGGCGAGGCCTGTCACTTCATCGATCTGCTGCGCTACTTGGCCGCGGCGCCTATCGGCAAGCATTCTCGATCAGTAATGTCCGGCCCGACCGGGGATACCGTCACCCTGCAACTCGGCTTCGACGACGGCTCCATCGGGACCATCCACTATTTCGCCAACGGCCCGAAGACCTTTCCCAAGGAGCGGCTGGAGGTCTTCACCGCCGGGCGGGTGCTGCGGCTCGACAATTTTCGAACCCTTACCGGCTTCGGTTGGCCGTCCTTCCGGCGCCAGCGCCTGTGGCGGCAGGACAAGGGCCAGCAGGCCTGTGCCGCGGCCTTCGTGACTGCCCTGCGGGAAGGCGGTCCCCCGCCGATTCCGGTCGAGGAGTTGCTGGAGGTGAGCCGGGTGAGTATCGAGCTGGCTGGTGTTTCTGTTTTATCCGCAAATGAACGCAAATAAACGCAAATGGAATCGATTCCGAATTTGCGTCCATTTCTCTCGTTCCCACGCGTTGAGACTGTGAAAGTATTCGGTTTTCCCGGAAGCGGTGGGATGAAGCTACCATATTTCACGCTGAATTCCGTATCAAGTGGGGCCGAGGAGAAAGATTTTTGGCTAAATAAGGAAATTGTGTTTCCTTGTCCCTGAAGCTCTGAAAATCCGGCAATACTTTCACAGTCTCGTTGCGTGGGAACGAGAAAAGCCAAGCAAATCAAGTTTGCCTTGTCAGGACTGTTCATATTCCATAATATTGATCGATAAAATCTCTAATAGATTCCTCGACAGCCAAGGAATAGTAATAGTATCCTTTTTCATTATAGTGGCCCTCTGGAAAATAAATATCACTAACTTCTTCCCCACTAACCATCGCCTTTAATTCTTTAGTGGGATCATAATAACTGTAATTCGTTTCTGACGCTCTTTTTACAACTTTTCCCTTAAACCTTTCATAGAATGGTATATTCCCAGCGAAAAGTTCTCTTTGATCGGGAATCCAAATAACTAACAATGGGAGTGAGTTTTCTTTACAATACTCTGATAATCGATCTAAATGAGCCATCGCTACCGCATGTACCATCCTCTCATTTTCAGGCGAAAGAGTGTTTTCGCTTACTTTTACAACAGGGTCTGCATTTCTGCTTGAACCTTTTAAGATTCTTTTTATGAACACAAACAGATGAGAGTTTTTATTTAACCAAACATATAAAGGAACTTTGGTTACCACGAATCGTTTAACTTGTGAATAAACTTTTTTATCTTTTAGGGTTATTAAGCCAGATTCTGTTTTATCAAGTGAAACAACCTGATAATCTATGCTTGTCTTCATATTATCTTGCAAATCGTTTGAATTCATAAAATATATAACGCCGTCTATATCTAATTTTTTATGAAATCTTCTCAGGTATTTTAAGACGTGTCCGGTTGAATAAGCACCAATCCCTGCGTTTAATAACTGAATATTATGATACTGTTTTTCCATATTTTCCTTTATTATTTGTGCAAACGATTTCCCAATTTCGACTCCCCATCCAAATGTAAATGAATCGCCCAACATTATTATTCTTTTTTTATCTACCGATAAATCAACTTCATCATCCATTCGCAATCCGTTGGAATTTGTTCTTACATGATAGGTGAAATATTTAGGCGCAAGTTCATCATAATAAACTTGATTAGGCCCCAATATATGGCCCAAATCAGCGTCGGGAATAACATATCCACGCTGCAGTTGTTGAGGAGCTAACCACCGAATCAATAATTCTCCCATCAATAAAGAAATAGATAGAGATATTAGAAGCAATAGGAGTGAGCCTATTAACTCTTTTTTTATCTTAAACATGCTGTCACCTGTATTTTATTGTAACCCTAATGTTTAAGTTCGGATGGAGAATGCCCGGTTTCGATTTCCTCACCCCAACCCCTCTCCCGGCGGGAGGGTATCGTAAAAGGTAAGGCTCTTTATGGATTCCAGACTGGTAGGATATTTTGCGCAAATTCGCCTTCTCAGCAAGCCAGAGGGACGTCGTATAACTTGCTGTTGTTGAGACAAAGACTGCCTGTTCTGTCATCGGTCAGAGTGCTGCGGACCGCCGTCCCCTTCGAGCAGTCTGGAATCCATAAAGAACCAAAGGTAATACCTTCGGGGGAGAGGAGCCGATGACTGCTCGCTTGGATCGAATCAGGAGCACCGTTGTGCCGGCTTACGCCAAAACAGCAGGCCGTCATTCCGGCTGGGACGCCGGAATCCAGGTGCCAGGGAGGGCAAGTTACGGGAATCGCTGCTGCCCGCTCCAGGTGCCAGCGCTCGTTGTTGGTGACCCCAAGGAACCATTTGGTCGCCTTGCGATGGTGGTGGTTTGACGTCCCTGGACGGCTAGGTTCCGGGGTCCACCTCAATAGTTCCAGATTCGCGTGATCCGTGGTTCCTGTTTTCGGATTTTGTGCGCAAGAGTACCAGCCTTGGCCGGGCTGGCGCGTGGGTTGCGCTTATTCTACACGATGCGGCATTTGCGGCCCATTCAAGTGTATAGCCGTCTCTGGTTCCAAGCCCACCGACCAACGCCCGACCTGTCGCCGGCTCCGGCAGTCAGGGTCACTACAGGGCGTTGGCAGCGCCCGGCCCGGCGTCTTGCTTCGCTCCTGAACCCTTCCCTTCTGAACGAATATGCCTTCTGTTTTCTGAATGAGCGGTACGCGATCAAGGCCCCTTCCGACTGGAATCATCCGAGTTGGGAAAAACTCTGGCTCTATAACCTGCATTATTTCGACGACCTGAACGCCGAGGGTGCAGAAGGCCGCACCGAACAGCACCGCGCGCTGATCGTGCGTTGGCTGGCGGAGAATCCACCCGCGGTGGGGATCGGCTGGGAGCCTTACCCCATCTCGATGCGCCTGGTGAACTGGATCAAGTGGGCGCTGGCGGGTAACGCCCTGGCGCCGACCTGGGTGCGGAGCCTCGCGGTACAGGTGCGCTATCTAAGCCGGCGCCTGGAGTACCATTTATTAGGCAATCACCTGTTAGCCAATGCCAAGGCGTTGGTGTTCGCTGGTCTGTTCTTCCAGGGGGAGGAAGCGCGGCGCTGGGTGGAGAAGGGTCTGGCCGTGCTGGACCGGGAGCTGAAGGAGCAGATTCTGTCCGACGGGGGCCACTTCGAGCTCAGTCCCATGTACCATAGTCTGATCCTGGAGGATCTGCTCGACCTGCTCAATCTGCTGCGAACCTACCCGGACGCCGGAGTGGACCCTGCCTGGGAGGCCCGCTTGTGCAAGCTGATCGGGGCGATGCGCGAGTGGCTCGCCGTGATGTGTCATCCGGATGGTGAGATCGCTTTGTTCAACGATGCGGCCTTCGACATTGCCTGCCCACCCGCGGAATTGGATGCCTATGCCACGCGCCTGGGTCTGCTGGCCTGTGCTCCAGGCTCTGGACCGATCCGGCATCTGACCGCGACCGGCTATATCCGTTTGGACCAGGAAGCTGCTTGCGTGCTGCTGGATGTTGCGAGGATCGGGCCCGATTACATCCCTGGGCACGCGCACGCGGATACCTTGTCGTTCGAGCTTTCGCTGTTCGGCCAGCGGGTGCTGGTGAATTCGGGGACGGCTTGCTACGGGACCGGCCCGGAGCGCGAACGGCAGCGTGGAACCGCGGCGCACAATACGGTGGTTATCGACGGGCAGGATTCCAGTGAGGTGTGGTCCGGCTTCAGGGTCGCCCGCCGGGCGCGGCCCAGGGATCTAAAGGTCGAGCAGAGGCACGACGGCATTCAGGTACGCTGTGCCCATGACGGCTATCGGCGTTTGCCGGGAAGGCCAGTGCACAAACGTCGCTGGAAGCTCGGCAAGGGGTATCTGGCGGTGCGGGACGAAATCGAGGGACCTTGCACCGAGGCACAGGCCCGCTTTCACTTTCACCCTGAGATGTCCGTCGAGATTTCGGAGGATTGCTCACGGGGTCGATTACGTCTGCCCGGCGGTCAGGCCATTGGTTTGGAGATCAGAACCGGGAGCTGTGTACTTGAAAAGACGACCTATCATCCGCACTTCGGCATCAGCGAGCCGAACAGATGCCTCTGCGTCGGCTTGCCGGGGCGGGTCAGTGAGGTCGTGCTCCGTTGGGTCTGATATGCACATTCTGTTCGTGACAGACAACTTCCCGCCGGAGACCAACGCCCCGGCTTCCAGGACCTACGAGCACGTCAGGGAATGGGTGGAAGTGGGGGAGCAGGTGACGGTACTCACCTGCGCGCCGAACTTTCCCTTCGGCAAGGTCTACCAGGGTTATCGTAACGCTTTGCTGCAAACAGAGACCATGGACGGGATCAAAGTTTACCGCGTATGGACCTATATGGCCGCCAACCAGGGCTTTTTTCGGCGGACCCTGGATTTCGTGAGCTTCATGGTCACGGCCGTTCTCGGGTCATTCCGGATCCAGTCGCCGGATGTTGTGGTTGCCACCTCGCCACAGTTCTTCGCTGGGCTAGGCGGTTACATCATCTCCAAACTCAAGCGGCGCCCCTTCGTTTTCGAGGTCCGTGACCTCTGGCCGGAGTCGATTGAAGTCGTCGGTTTGATGCGGAAAGGTCCCCTCGTGCGTCTGCTGGACGGTTTGACCCGCTATCTTTACCGTCACTGTGATCGATTGGTGGCCGTCGGCGAAGGCTACAAGGCGCAGATCCAAGCCAAGTACCATGTACCGGAGAGCAAGCTCGCCGTAATACCCAACGGGGTATTGTTCGAGCACTTTTCGAGGCAGGGTCGACGGGATCAGTACCGTGAGGAACTCGGCTGGGGAAATAGGTTCGTTGTAGTCTACGTTGGGACTCACGGAATGGGCCAGAAACTGGAGACGCTGCTTGAGGCCGCGCAGTACATTGCCGATCAGAACATCCTCTTTACCTTTGTTGGCCACGGGGCAGAAAAGGAGAAGCTGATAAGACTGAAGGATCAGAAGGACCTCCAAAATTGCGTCTTCTACCCGGTCCAACCCAAGGAACAGGTACCCAGGTTCTACGAGGGAGCAGATGCTTGTATTGTGGCATTGCGAAAGAGTGAGCTCTTTAAGGGTAACTACCCCTCGAAGATGTTTGAAGCACTGAGTATGGCGTGTCCCGTGATCTTATCCGGCGAGGGGCGGAGCGCAGAGATCTTGATGGCGTCCGGCGGGGGACTTGTCGTGCCGCCCGAGACACCGGAGGCCTTGGCCGAACAGGTGTTGTATCTACGTGAGCATCCTGCCGAGGCCGCCGCGATGGGTGAACGCGGGCGCCATTATGTACAGATTCACTACTCCCGGCGCGTGTGGGCGCAGCGATATTTGGGGTTACTGAGGCGGGTGACTTCAGGGGTAAATCCGATTACCGGTGGCGCGCCTCGTTCACGTCGAGCGCGTTGAAATCTCAATCCGTTGTCGAACCGGCGGGCTCCGCCGTCGAGGTTTCGTTCGGAGGTGATGATTTGACCTCTATGCGTGGCGTGAGGACCTTGTGCATCGATATGGCGTCGAACCAGATACTGCCGGTCATCTTGTGCTCGAATCCATAGGTTCCGGCGGAGACGAGGCGGATCTCCTGTACCATGCAGTCTGTCGGCACCTGGACCCTGAAGGAAAATTCGTACCACTCACTCGAGCCCAGAAACTTCCCGCTTTCCCCAAGAACCCGGGGCGTTGGAAATTGGCAAACAACGACCCATTTGAGTCCGCCCCGCGAATCGAGGTTGTCAACACGCACTTTACCCGTCACGCGGTAGGAGGCCCCCGGATCCAGGAACAACGGCTGGTAGATGTGGCGATAGGGCTTCTCTCGACGCCTGAAGGTCAAATGAAGCGCCTGCTTGCCTTCAACTCCGACAGTGGTCGCGGTAGTGACGATAACCCGATCGGTACGATCGAGATGCCAATCGAATCCGGTGTTCGTCGGTTCGATTTCAAAGCTTCGGTTATTGATGATCCCTAGGTGTGCCTGTTCCACTTCGTCGAGCCCGTTTACCCATACCAAGTAGGCCTCCGTAATTTTGCCTTCTCGCTTCAAGCGCCGGGTATAGTGGTCGCGTTCCTCCCGTGTCGGGGGGGGGCCATCCGTGGTGCGGCGAAAGGCATAAAGCGTTCTGACCGTTTCCAGATCCTGCGCCTGTCTTGTCACGTATCGGAAGAAACCTTCCCACCATGACGGCGGAGATTCCGCCAGGGACCGGAAGAAACCGATGGTCCGTGGTTCCTCAGCCAGCCTGAGCAACGTCGGGAACAGCTTGTTCGAAGCTTGCCGGCTTGCCACGAGTGCCTGCGACCAATAGGTCATCGCCGCACCGACATTCCTTAGAGTTGCCCAATAGTTACCCACAAGGATTTGGACTGTCGGATTAGCCGGCATCAATTCGGCGCCGATCCTGATCAATGCATCGGCTTGGTCTCGGTCGCCCGCATTTTTTGCCTTGTCCGCAAGCACAAGCAAGGGAAACGAGGAAGCAGGATTTTCGGCAAACGATCGCCACAATAGGTTTGACGAGCCTGTGGGATCCTCTTCCCCGATTGTTTGGGATTTTCGGTACAGGGTATCCGGATGCCGTCGATTCCAAACGAGTGCCCTGTCGATTGCCGAAGCGTCCCCTGCGGACGCCCTCCCCAGGTAATATTCACTGATGCCGAAAGACATCATGCGCCACCCTAAAAAGGTGGCCACAATGACTAACAAGACGCGCCGTAAAATCAGCATGTAACGTTATGTCCTTTCGCCGCTTTTCAGCAGCTTCGTCTGCTGGCCTGCGTATCCCACTGAAGCAGCGGGCGGCACTTTATTCATTAGGGGAGGAGCCTTACTCTCCCCCATGGTTGGCACCTGGAAACCACAGTTTTCGGATACTGGGCTGAACAGCCCCTGAAATAGCCTTTAGGGTATAGATCAGCTTAGCAATCCTGTAACCGGACATCCATGGGGCGAGCTCGATCAGCACCTCCCCTGATGAAGACTGCCATGTGGCGTTTCGGCGCTCCTTGATGTGTGCTTGATACCCACCCCGACCAACTGCTCTACCGCCGTTCTTGGATTCCCATTTCAGATTACCGATGGACAATCGACGCCCCGACGTCTCGGCAAACAACCCGGCATAGTCTTTCCGGATAAAATCCGTTCCACTACCGTTGTTTACCTGCGCATCGGCCGTAAACAGGCCCACCAAGCCATCCAGATTGCCCGCATGATAGGAGTTGATCAGCCGGGCGATCAAATCAAGCCGGGTTCGGCTTGCCTCTCGTGATTCCGTCTGTTTCGGCAAGATTCGGCCCGTTTCCCCTTCGCTATGCCATTTGGCAAATGTCCCCAAATCCGAAGGCTGACGCTTCCCCGGCTGGCTTCGTGTCTTCTCCTTGAGTTTTTCCTTCTCCTGAAAGTCCGATGGGTCGAGGTGTGCCGACGAGGCGACGACCGTGGGAGGTCTCGGCGACTGAAAAGGCCCGGCTTCCCGGGTACCAATGGCGGTATTGGCCGGAAAGGATCGATCGGGGTGCTGAATCGGATTGATAGGCGATGCCTTGAGGTACGGTAGAGTCACCAACGGATCATGCGACAGATCCGGATTAGCCCTGAGCAACGGCTGCCTGTTGGAAAACAATATCGCCAAGGTCACTACCACCAAGGCTGCACCCCCTCCCCACCAAACAAGGTACCTAGTCGGCAGCCATGGCCTGCGAATCAAGACTCGTGCACCAGGTTCGTTGGTTGGCCCAAGGGGTAAGGTCGATGAATGGGACCCCACAAGCCCCCCATCGATTCCCTTGGCTGCTCCCCGCCGTGACCGAGAGGTCCGCTGTCGGTCGTACTTCCGACGTTCGGCTGGATGCTTCAAGACATCGTAGGCTTCGTTTATGCGTGCCGTACATGCCGTATCGTACTCGGAATCGTCCCCGAATCGGTCCGGGTGGAAGATACCAATGAGAAGTTGGTAGTGTCGACGAATGGCTTCGTCGGATGCGTTCTCAGACAGCCCCAGGACCCGGTAATGATCATTCCTCGGAGACAAGAGTACGTGGCGTAGAAAAAAATGCACTGCGCGTTCGACCTCTGTCGGTCGGATCCCCAGCGCCTTGGCGGCAGCCTCAACGATTTGCGGTGACAATACGCTGCCAATATCATCTATAAGATTCTCGAGGCTTTCGGACAACGCCCGCTCCGGATCTGCCAGATGAGAGAACCGCAGTGGCGTCCGGTAATAGTCGAGCGCCAGGATAATTAGGTCGGGAACCATCCGTCAGTGGGATTCAATGCCTGTCTGACTGCGCGGGATCAAGGGGCCAGATTTGGCGCTCGATTGAGGCGAATAATGGATCGCTTTAACGAGATTGAGCGGGATCTCGATTCCGCAGGTAACAGTCGTAAGTCAGACCGGTTCTTAGGATACCGATCGCTCGGGTAGACTAGTTGCCTGTTCGTCCACGGCTCTGTAGCCATAGCGATAGGGGTCGTAGTATCCGTATCCGTATCCGTAACCGCTAGCGTACCTGACCTTGCTGAGTACGCAGCCGACAATCCGTGCATTTGCGCCCGACAACCGTTTGATCGAGGCAGCCAACACTCCGGCACGTGTCTTGTCTGCTTCGACAACGAACAGGCTCGCCCTGGCCAGACTCGCAAGCACCAGGGCATCCGCCAGCTCAAGAACAGGTGGTCCATCAATGAGCACATAGTCGAACTTTTCCTGCGCCAAGCTGACAAGTTCGAGCATTTTGCCGCTGGAAAGGAGTTCGACCGGATTCGGCGATACAGGCCCGGCAGTGACCACGAACAGACGCGAGATATTCGTCGCCTGGGCGATCCGTGCGGGTTCGACGTCACTGGCCAAATAGTTCGTGAGACCTTCCGTGTTCGGAAGAAAAAACACCTGGTGGAGCGACGGATCGCGCAAATCCGCGTCGATAAGCAATACCTTGTTGCCGGTCTGCGCGAAGGTAACCGCTGTATTCACGGCTACCATCGTCTTGCCTTCGCTCGGACTTGAGCTCGTGAAATGGAGAACCCTGGGAGCACCCTCCGCAGTCGCAAAAATGAGGGACGTACGCAACGAACGGAAAGCCTCACCGAGGACGCTTTGTGGAGCTTGGTGGGCGAGTAACGAAACGGATTGCACTTCGCTATCCTGGTTCGCGGCGGACACGAAGGGTACGATACCCAATACCGGTACTCCGGCATGTTTCTCTACCTGTTCGCTGCTCTTCATCGTGTCGTCCATGGACTCGGAGAGAAACGCCAACAAAATGCCGCCAAACAGGCCGAGCGCAAGTGCGATCGCAAGGTTTTTCTTGAGGTTTGGCTTATAGGGGCCACGCGGGATCTCGGCGGAATCGACAACGGAGATATTGTTAGTTCCGACACCGGCGGCGACACCGACTTCCTTCATGCGCTGAAGCAAGCCATCGTAAAGCCCCCGGTTCGTGTCCACCTCGCGTTTGAGCGTTTGATAATCGGTACTGCGGTCCTGCAGCGCGAGAATCTCTTCTTTGATCTCGCTGATACGCAGCCTGATCTTTGCTTCCCTGCGTATCTGGGCTTTGAAGTCGGTCTCGACCGACTTGGCAATAGCCGCCAATTCGTCGGCAATCTTCCGATCGATCTCGGCGATCTGCTTTTGGAGCTGCCGCATCCGCGGATAGCTGGGTTTATAGATCTTAATCAGCTCTTGGTACTCGATATCGAGGTCGGCCTTGCGTGCCTTGAAGCTCTCAACGACACGGTTTCCGAGGCTGGCGGCGGTGGTACTGGCCGGGCCTTCTTTCAGCATCTCCTGGTACTTGGCCTCTGCCGAGATGCGCGCCGACTCCGCTTGGATAAGCTCTGAGCTCATTTCCTTGAGCTTCTGCATCAGGATCTCGAGCTTGTCATCGAGGTTTATGATTTCCCGCTCTCGTGCATAGGCCACTAACCGCCGTTCGGAATCCTCCAAGTTTGCCTGCACCTGCTCAGTTTGCTCTTCCAAAAAGGTCTTGGCGTACGCTGAGGCCTCGTGGCGACGCTCGAGGTTCATGTTAATGAAATTTTCCGCAATGGCATTGACGACAGCGGCCGCTTCCTTAGGATCCGGACTGTCATAACTCACCCGGACCAGTCTGGATTTCTTGACTGGGTGGACCCCGAGATTTGCCAAGAACAGGGTCTTCACGTCGGGTTCCACGACTTCTTCCGCCTGTGAACTGTCGCCCTTTATCCAATCTGTGATGGTACCGGCAACTTCACTGAAAAATGAGAGTGCATCTGTATCCGATGCATCGGAGGCGCCCGCGCCCGCGGACCGCAGGCCAAGCTGGTCGATGACGCGTCCTGCAAGGCTTCGGCTCCGGAGAAGCTCGTACTGGGTTTGATAAAAATCCTTGGAATTAAAAGATTCCTGGGTCGTTAGGTCCTGGTACTCCAGAACCTTTCCCTCTTCACGATCTATCTGGATCAGTGTCTCGGCACGAAAAACCGGCGTTGCCAGAAAGGTGACCAATACAGCGACCACCAGCGACACGGCTAGAACCATGGCAACGGTGGCTCTACGCCTTACCAGAATATTCCAATATTCTCGAAGATCGATGAGATCTTCGTCGTCCTCCCGATGGCTTACGGAGACTCCAACCTCCTCTAGCTGTTGCAGGTTCCCGCTCCGTACCTCCGGCTCGAGTTGACGATCGGACCGCATGGCGCCAGCCGGATTCACTGCGCTTGACATTGACCTATATTCCGACTCTATAGGGTACCGAAACTCACAAAGCCCCGTAATGTGTCCACGATGCCCTTTAAGAAGACTACGGTCCCTGACTTGGATACGATGACCCGGTCATCGCCCACTAAGACGGGATCCGGTAGATTGCCATCTTGGATCTTATCGAGACTGACGACATAGGCCTGCGCATGGGAGGTTCCCCGACCTCGGAAGATAACAACCTCGTCCTCGTTTGCCAGACTGGCGAGCCCCCCCGCCAGTGCAATTACCTGCAACAATGTCGTGCGCCCCGTTAGCGGAAATACGCCAGGCTCTCTCACCGCGCCGACTACCGTTACGTCTTGACTGGCATATTCCGAAACGAAGATATTGACTTGGGGATCTTGGAGGTAGGTCCGCCCCAGGATATCGGCGAGCCTTTGCTCTGCTTCCCGCAGCGTAAGCCCACCAACGGACACACTGCCGATCAGAGGCATAATGATACTCCCATCCTCGTTCACGCGTTCCTCACTGGATAGCTCATCGACATTGAAAACCTCTATCTCCAACAGATCGTGCGGTCCTATGCGATAAATAGCGTCGTTGCCCGGACTCGGCGGCAACCCGACAACCGCCGGGACCATCTGTCCGCCACCATGGGATTCCTGGGCCATTGCCGGCCCACCGGATTGTGAATCGGAAGCAGAAGGGCGCGCGGCACGGCTGTCATCCGACGCAGTTACGGCTCCAGGTGACGAGCATGCCTGGAAGATCAGCACCGAAAGAAAAATACAAAGTAACTGATAAATGTACATGAAGTAAAGCTCATGGAGGGAGGTGGGATGCCAACATCCGGCGAAGACCGAAGCACCAAGAACATCATAGTAAAAAATCGATCCTTCGACCAAACTTCGGACATGTTCCGGCTTGCCTGCTGCAAGACAGGTGTGGGAGAAATCCTGATGCTCCAGCGCCACCCAACAAGGGCTTGATTGAGCATAGGAAAAGTGATCTGGTCGGCTGTTGGACAGCTCATGTTGTCGGGTGCGTTGTCGGGTGAGCGCAGCCTAGCCCGTCTAGCTACCAGTCACCAGCCGTTGCAGCGGTGGTCCGTCCCACCACTATGTCTTCGGCAGAATCCATACGCGCCCGTCCCGGCTGGCGGCTGGAAGCCCGCGACTGGAAGCTAACGGCGCACGAGGTTCGCGCACCTTCGAGGTTCGCGCACCTTCGTGGTGTTTGGACTCGACCATGCGCATGCTGCATAATCCCAGGTAAGGTTTGCGACCAATGCCATTAAGTTAGCTGCTGACCGCTTGTCGTGGTCGGTCAGGATGCGGAAGAGAAAACGACGAAGCGCGCGAATCCGAATCCATTTGCGAGGATTCGCGTGATTCGTAGTTTTTCCTCTTTTTCGCTGACCGGTAATGGCATTGGGTTTGCGACTTGGCCAGGCCAAGAGCCGGTCCGACTTACATGATTGTCCTACAGCTTATTTAGCGTCTTTACCTACATGGCAAATGACAACTCCGTTGGGCACCTTAGGGCTGTGATGCCTTGGCTGCTCGGTACCATCTTGATATTCGCCCCCCTGTTTCGCGCCGGACAGGAACCGGTGCCCTTGCTCACCTTGCAGCTGCTCGCTGTCTTGGTGCTCCTCTTATCGCTCTGGACACCTGCTGCTTCCCATAGGCTGAGAAAATCGGAAATAATCGTCCTTGCACTTCTGTTTCTTTTCCCCCTTCTCTTCATCATTCCGGTGCCGGGTTTGCCTTTGGATTGGCTGCCTGGGCGTGACAAATACCTTGAGGCACTTGCCTTGAGCGGACAAGACCAGCTCATGCGGGCCCCTACCTTATCCATCTATCCGCTTGAGACCGAATCGGCATGGCTTACACTCCTGATCCCCGTCGCTGTCTTTGTCGCCACCAGGAAACTTGCCCGCTCCCACCTAGACCAACTGATCCTGCTCGTCATGGCAATCGCCGGTATTCAGGCTGCACTGGGCCTTATGCAGTTCGGCGGTGGACCGAAAAGCCTTCTGCACTTGGGGCTTCCTTATAGCGTCGATAGCGGCGTCGGTACCTACACCAATCGCAATCACCTCGCGGGCTTGATCGAGCTGGTCTTACCGGTCACGCTGGCACTGTTTCTCTATTCGCTCGGCCGCAATGAGCGGCGTGATCCCCGGAGCTGGCGGGCACGTATCCTCTTTCTATCCACGCTTCGAGGTCACGCGGCGTTTCTCTACGGCGCGCTGGCTCTGCTTCTGCTCTTAGGCATGATCTTTACGCGCTCCCGGACCGGCATCGGTCTCACCATATTAGCGGTGCTTGCCGTTACCTTCAGTTTCGGTCGCCGGATCGGTGGAAACAATGTGTACGGACCGATCGGGACGATCCTCACCTTCGTGGTAGGAATCGGAATTGCCATCGGGCTGGCCCCGGTACTCGATCGTTTCGCATCCGCTGACCTCCAGGAGGACAGCCGGTGGATTGTCTTTTCGGCTACTGTGGATGGGATTCTCGACTTTTTTCCGCTCGGCAGCGGTCCGGGCACCTATCCGGATGTCTTCCACGCCTTTCAGCCTACCGAATTGGGTGATTTCTTCGTCAACCACGCCCACAACGATTACTTGGAATGGTTGTTCGAAGGCGGTGTCTTTGTAGCCCTTCTCATTGCCTTGCTGCTCGGTCTATATGTGGTCCAATGGGGGAAGGTCTGGACCAAAGAGGCTTGGTCGCGTTTCCGGTTTTTACAAGTTGGCGCCGGCATCGGCATTTTCCTTTTACTTCTCCATGAGTTTGTCGACTACAACCTCCTTATTCCCGCAAACATGGTCTACTTCGCGTTTCTGGCAGGTATCTTTTTCAGTGATCCTGACCAACGGGCAGTGAGCAGCAGGGGACATGGCAGGGAGCGACCACTTCCCGATTCGATGCCAACCACCAGCCCCGGTGGTCCTGTCGTTAAACCGATGGAGCCGGCATCCGATCAGATCAAAAATCCGTTCCTGGATTAGTCCTAGCTGCGTAACCTGCGGATAGAAAAGGATGTCATTCGGGTTCACGCTGCCTTTAGGTCGAGTAGACGTAGGAGCCATTCGGTATCCAAGTGCTCCTGAACCAGGTCGGCAATCCGGTCGATGGCCGCCTCCCGAGTCGCGCGGAAGTCCGTTTGCCGCTGTCCCCGCAGTCCCGCCCAGTGTAGCAGCGCCGCACAGGCAGCGTCGAGGTCGAACAGGCCATGCACGTAGGTGCCGAGTACTCGACCATCGCGGCTCAGGGCCCCATCGCAATGGGAGTCCAGGAGGACCGCCGGGCGTGCCAGCGCCGGTCCTCGGGTTACCCCGGCGTGAATCTCGTAACCGCTCGCTTCGGCGTCGCCGATGGTAAGCCTGCCTCGGACGTTGCGCAGTTGTTTCTCCGGCTCCAGACTGGTTTCCATAGCGAGGAATCCCAGCCCTGGGGTACTGCCTGGATCACCTTCCAGACCGAGGGGGTCGTGCACCTGGGTGCCGAGCATCTGGAACCCGCCGCAGATGCCGATGAGCTTACCGCCGTAGCGCACATGCCGCTGCAGCGCTGCCTCCCAACCCTGCTCCCGCAGCCAGGCCAGGTCGGAGCGCACGCTCTTGGAACCCGGCAGGACGATCAGATCGGCAGGCGGGATGGCATCGTCGCGGCCGATGAAGCGCAGATCCACCTGCGGGTGGAGGACCAGGGGATCGAAATCGGTGTGATTGCTGACGCGCGGAAGTACGGGAACCACGACGCGAATGTGCTCGGTATCGGCCGCAGGCGCAGACGCTTGCCGGCACGCCAGGGAATCCTCCGCGTCCAGGTGCAATCCGTGCAGATGGGGCAGCACGCCTAGAACCCGCCGCCCGGTGTTTTCCTCCAGCC
This sequence comes from Candidatus Thiosymbion oneisti, assembly GCF_004359955.1. NCBI lineage: Bacteria > Pseudomonadati > Pseudomonadota > Gammaproteobacteria > Chromatiales > Chromatiaceae > Candidatus Thiosymbion > Candidatus Thiosymbion oneisti. The sequence continues at coordinate 19,484 of NZ_SMSC01000014.1, read as the reverse complement.
AGTCCAACCCCGGCCGCAGGAGCTCGAGGTCGCCGCGAAACCGATTGATGACCATACCCAAGGTACGGGCCCGTTCGCTCTCCGACAACAGGGCCAGGGTGCCGTAGAGATGGGCGAATACCCCCCCGAGCTCAATGTCGGCGATGAGGATCACCGGACAATCGACCCCCTCGGCAAATCCCATGTTGGCGATATCGTCGGTGCGCAGATTGATCTCCGCCGGCGAACCCGCGCCCTCGACGATCACGGCGTCGAAACGCGAGGCCAAGCGCCGGTAAGCCTCGAACACCGCCGTACGTGCGATGCGTTTGTAAGCGTGGTAGCGGCGTGCATCCATATTGCCCACCGCATGACCCTGGACGATAACCTGCGCACCGGTATCCGTATTAGGCTTGAGCAGAACCGGGTTCATATCAATCTGCGGCTCCAGCCGGCAGGCGATTGCCTGCAGCGCCTGCGCCCGCCCGATCTCACCCCCGTCCGTGGTTACGGCACTGTTCAACGCCATGTTCTGGGGCTTAAAGGGCGCGACCCGAACCCCCTGCCGGACCAACCAGCGGCACAGGGCTGTCACCAGCAGGCTCTTCCCCGCGTTCGAAGTCGTCCCTTGCACCATCAGCGTGCGGGCGGTCATGCCTTCACCTCGGCGTACCCGACCTCAGGGTATGGGCTTGTAGCCGAACTCGACAGTTTCATGACGACCAAAGATCATCGATGGTCATCGCTATGACCTCCATGAGGCGATGAAGCAATGTTTGTGCGACCGGAACCCTGTCCTCAGGAAGATTTTGACAACCTGTGAAAATCTGCGAATTGGAGTTTTACCCTTAGGGTTCAAAATCAGGGGCAGTCCGATGCCAGTCCGTGGTCTGCTGCCACTGGTGGGCGATAGCCAGTAGACGAGTCTCGTCCCAATAGTCCCCGATGAGCTGCAGGCCCACGGGGAGGTCCGCGCTGAATCCGGCGGGGATGGACAGGCCAGGGAGGCCGGCCAGGTTGAGGGAGAGAGTATAGATGTCGCCCAGGTACATCTGGACCGGATCATCGGTCTTGGCGCCTAGGAGGAAGGCGGGGGTCGGGGCCACCGGCCCCATGATGACATCGACCTGCTCGAACGCCCGGCGGAAGTCGTCGGCGATCAGGCGGCGGATCTTCTGGGCCTTCAGGTAGTAGGCGTCATAGTAGCCAGCGGAGAGGGCATAGGTGCCGATCATGATGCGCCGTTTGACCTCGGTGCCGAAGCCCTCCGCCCGCGAGCGTCGGTAGAGATCCGTCAGGTCGGCGGGTTCCTGGCATCGGTGCCCGAAGCGTACTCCATCGTAGCGGGCCAGGTTGGACGAGGCCTCGGACATGGCTATCACATAGTAGCCGGCGATGCACAGGGGGCTATGGGGGAGCCGGATCTGCTCGACCCGGGCGCCCATGGCCTCGAATCGGGTCAAGGCGGCCGTGACGACGGCGCTGACCCCTGGGTCCAGGCCCGTCCCGAGCCATTCTTCCGGGACGCCGATGCAGAGCCCAACGATGTCCGTATCCAGGCCGCCGGGATAGTCGGGCACGGGCCGCTCGACGCTGGTGGAATCCCTGGGATCGAACCCGGCCATCGCCTGCAGGATCAGGGCGCAGTCCTCCGCGGTGCGGGCGATGACGCCGCCCTGGTCGAGGGAGGAGCCGTAGGCGATCATGCCGTAGCGCGACACCCGCCCATAGGTGGGCTTGATGCCGGTGACCCCGCAGAACGAGGCTGGTTGCCGGATGGAGCCCCCGGTGTCGGTGCCGGTGGCCGCCGCGCACAAGCGGGCGGCCACCGCCGCCGCCGAGCCGCCGGAGGATCCGCCGGGAACCCGTCGCACGTCCCAAGGGTTCCTCACCGGTCCGTAGAAGCTGGTCTCGTTGGAGGAGCCCATGGCGAACTCGTCCATGTTGGTCTTGCCGAGCACTAGGGCTCCGGCCTGCTCCAGCCGCTCCACCACCGTGGCATTGTAGGGCGCGATGAAGCTATCCAGCATGCACGAGCCGCAGCTGGTCTTGATCCCCTGGGTGCAGAAGATGTCCTTGTGGGCAATGGGGATGCCGGTGAGGGGGCCGCCTTCACCTCGGCCCAGTCGCACATCCGCGTGGCCGGCCGCCGCCAGGGCGCCCTCGGGATCGACGCTGATGTAGCTGTTGAGGTGCGGATCCAGGCATTCTATCCGTGCCAAATAACGACGGGTAAGGTCGGTGCTCGTGAACTCGCCCCGGCGCAGACAGGCCGCCAGCTCGGCGATGGTTTTATGGTGCATGAGTAAAGATCCCGGATTCGGGGCAATCAAACGAGATCGGCTAGATGTGATTGGGTAGTGGCTAAATTTTAAGTGATGAAGTCTGCCGACCCCTACCCCGTCATTCCGGCAGGGATTGCCGGAATCCAGGCGCCAGGGATGGCAAAAGCAGTGGGGGTCGAATCGTTAAGTCGCACAACCATGTCACTTTGAATTTAACCACTACCCCTTTCCGGTCGGTACTCGCCGGGCGGGTCCAAACTAGCTTCACGGGTTCGACGGCGCCGAGGTACCTTGATCAGGCTGCACGAGCTTCCGCCGCACCCCCGCCCGCCAGGCGGCGGCCTCGGCCTCGACTTCCTCAGCCGCAATCACATCACCGGCGTCGGCGGCGTCGATGCCGACCTGCACCTGGCGTCGGAACCAGGCGTCATGCTCGGCGGCTTCTTGCTGTTGCCGCACGAAGTCGCGCATGAAGTCACGCAGGAGCTGGGCGCCGGTCCGGTCACGAGATTTCGCAGCCGCGGCGAACTCGTTTTTCAGTACCTCATCGACCCGAAAGGTGAAAGTTGCTTCGTTCATGGCGGCAGCCCCTTTGTGTTACAGGTTTAGTATAGAGTAGCACATCGGCGACCGCGCTCAAGATGGGAATTATTTTTTGCCTAAATGAACGCTAATGAACGCAAATCGGTCGCAAAAGATTACATGATCTTTATCTGTCCACAGATTCCGCAGATTGTTTCGTTTTTAATCTGTGAAAATCCGTGTCATCTGTGGATAGATCGAAGCGACCGAATCATTCTTCCCATACTCAATCATAACCTCGGCGGTTCCGCTTTTTACCGCCGATCAATGCAAATCGGTCGCAAGTTGAGAGCATCTGTACTAGCGCGTAGGTTGGGGTGAGGAACGAACCCCAACGTTAATCTCGTCCGCCGAGATCCTTTAGAAAGTCATCCACACCACCCCAATTCGCACTTACCTAACCGATCTGTCGTTCCCCTTTCATCCTTGTACCCCTTTGTGGCTTTGTGTGACGTTCGTCTTTCTCACACAAAGCCACAAAGACACGAAGAATGGCGCGTTAACCCAGCACCGCCGTCGCCTGCATGGTGGTCTTGCCGTCCGGTCCCTGGGCCTCCAGGGTGACCGTATCGCCCTCCGGGCGGCCGATGAGCCGGAACGGATACAGATCGAACAAGGGTGCTCGGCCCTGGAAGCTGAATTCGGTGATGCGCTTGTGGGGGTTGTGTCTGACCGTCAGCCCGGCCAGCATCACCGCGGTCAGGGGGCCATGGACGACCAGGCCCGGATAGCCTTCTTCATCGAGGGCGTAGGGTCGGTCGTAGTGGATGCGGTGGGCGTTGAAGGTCAGGGCGGAGAACCGAAACAGCAGGACGGTATCGGGCGTGATCTCTTCGACCCAGGCCCCGGCGGGGACATCGGGCAGGGATCGCAAAGGCATCGGTTCTGGAATGATCGGCCCCGGTTCCTTGTAGACGATGTCCTGCTCTTCCTCGATACGAACTTCGCCGTCCTGCCGGATCCGGTAGCGCACGGTGACGAACACCAGCTTTCCGGCCTTGCCGGATTTCTCCGCCACATTGAGGATCTCGCCCTCGCGAGTCGCCGCTTCCCCGATGGTGAGAGGGCGGATGAAGCGAGTCCGGGCGCCGGCGAACATGCGCCGCGGCAGCGTAACGGGCGGAAAAAAGCCGCCGCGCTTGGGATGGCCGTCGCTGTCGATCCGGGAGCGAGCAGCCTTGGGCAGGAAGTAGAACCAGTGCCACAAGGGGGGCAGGGGATCGCCTTGGCTCATGGGGGGGGTCATGGGTTCCCCGTCCAAATCCAGCATGGCGGCCGCGGCCTGGGCCGGAAACTCGGCGATGGTCTCTTCGCGGATCTCTCGGGACCCGATCCAATCGGATAATGGTTTGTTTTGGGGCTTGCCTTGGGGCTTGTTTTGGTCGCTCATCATGAAACCTCCACAGGTCCGGCAACCACGCCCGCCGCGCGCAACCGGCCGATCTCGCTGTTGCTCAGCCCCAGGTCTTGGCTCAGGATCTCATCCGTGTGCTCGCCCAGCAGCGGGGCCCGACGCGGGGGCTCGCGGCTAAAGGCGCCGAAGTCGATCGGTGAGCCGGGGACCAGATAGGGGCCGATGCCGGGCTGTTCGAGCTCGGAGAACATGGGATTGGTGGTAGAGACCCGGGGGTCCTCTGCCAACATCTGTCGGAAGGTGCGGTAGGGGCCCCAACAGACGCCGGTGCCTTTGAAAGTCGCTTCGATCTCCCCCAGGGTGCGTTGGGCGCACCAGGCGCGAATGGGTACCGAGATTTCCTCGCTGGCGAGAAAGCGGTCGCCTTCTTTCCTGAAATCGAGGTCCAGCCTGGCTGCGATGGCACCGATGGCGTCACCCAGACCGGTGACCTTGAGCAGTTCCTTCCACATATAGCCGGTCACCACCACGATATAGAGCCAGCGCCCGTCGCTGGTCTCGAACGCGCTGCCATAGGCGCCATAGAGGTAGTTGCCGTAGCCCTTGCGGTCTTCCTGGTTGATCTGGGCCTCCTGAATGAATCCCAGGTGCCCGGTTATGGCGAAGGCGATGTCGGACAGCGCCAATCTGACCAACTGACCTTCGCCCGTCAGGCGCCGGTGACGCTCGGCGGCCAGGATCGCCAGGGCCAGGTTGACCCCGGCCAGGGCGTCCCAAGCCGGCAGGACATGGTTGACCGGCCGCGGCGGACCTTCGGCATGATGATTGCCGGTCACAAAGGGAAACCCGGCGGCGCAGTTGACCGTATAGTCCACGGCCGAGGTCCCGTCGGAGCTGCCGAGTAGGTTGACCATGATCAGGTCCTCCCGGCGCTTCTTGAGCTCGCCATAGCTCATCCAGCCCTTGTCGGCACGCAGGTTGGTCGAGAAGATACCCTTGCCCGCACCGGGCGCGGCGATCAGCTCGCCCAGAAGTTCTTGTCCCTCCGGCTTGCTCGCGTCGATGGCTAGGGATCGTTTGCCCTTGTTGAGACCGACCCAGTACAGGCTCTTGCCGTTCTTGGTGATGGGCCATCTGCGGGCGTCGATCCCGCCGCGAATGGGGTCGAAACGTATGACATCCGCGCCGAGTTGCGCCAGGGTCATGCCGCCGAGGGGGCAGGCGACGAAGGCCGAGGACTCGACGACACGCAGACCTTCCAGAATCTTGAACATGGATGCCTCCGATACTAAGGGTTGTTGACATAATCTTAGTGCCAACCGCTAATAGGACAAGATTAACAGGATGATCAGGATTAACAGGATTATTTTCTGAATAATCAATTATAAATCCTGTCAATCCTGGAAATCTTGTGAATCCTGTACCATTAAGGAGACAAGCTCGGAGGTCAGGGTTTACTCCTTTTCCCTCCCCCACCGGGGGACGGGCTCCGCATTGCCCATCCTACGAGCTGAATGTCAACACGCCCTGGTCCTTATAACCCGTAGGCGGCGCCCCGTTCGGGATCTTTCTCGGCCACCAGCCGGGCCAGGTCGACGATCACCTTGGCCTGTTTCCAGGTGGCATCGTCCTGCATCTTGCCGTCGATCATCACCGCGCCCGAGCCGTCCGGCATGGCCTCGAGAATGCGTTTGGCGAAGCGCACCTCTTCGACCTCGGGGCTGAAGACCCACTTGGCGATCTCGATCTGATTCGGATGCAGGGTCCAAGCACCCACGCAGCCTTGCAGGAAGGCGTTGCGGAATTGGGCCTCGCAGGCCAGGCTATCCTCGAAGTCACCGAAGGGACCATAAAAGGCACGCAGCCCGTTGGACTGACAGGCGTCCACCATGCGCGCCACCGTGTAGTGCCAGAGATCCTGTTGGTAAAACGCCCGTTGCTCCTTGCTCTTATCGGGCTTGCCCTCATCAGGATCGGCGATGACGCCGTAGAAGGGATGGCCGCCGCCCACGCGCGTCGTCTTCATACCCCGGGACGCGGCCAGATCGGCGGGGCCCAGGCTCATGCCGTGCATGCGGGGACTGGCTTGAGCGATCTCGTTGACGTTCTTCACGCCCTGGGCCGTTTCCAGGATGGCATGGATCAGGATCGGTTTCCGAATCCGGTGGCGGGCCTCCAGCAGCGCGAGCAGTTGGTCGACGAAATGGATATCCCAGGGGCCTTCCACCTTGGGGATCATCACCACGTCCAGCTGGTTGCCGACAGTCCCGACGATCTCGGTCATGTCGTCCAGAAACCAAGGGCTGTTCAAGGCATTGACCCGGGTCCAGAGGCCGGTGGGGCCGAAATCCACCGCCTTGGCTACCTCGATGAATCCGGTCCGGGCCGCCTCCTTGGCCTCGATGGGAATAGCGTCTTCCAGATTACCCAGGAGCACGTCCACCTTTTGGGCGATCTGTCCGGCCTTGGCCCGCATCTTTTCGATGTGAGGGGGCAGGAAGTGAATAGTGCGTTCCAGTGCGATCGGCAGCTCGCGGATAGGTTCCGGCGCACCGATGGTGAGTGGCTTGAAAAAGTTTGCGGGTGTTTTCATTGAACTCTTCTCCGGTTGTTTTCAGGGTATCTTGACTTCGTAGAAGTATTATTGTTTTCATCTTGGCAGGGGCAGTGAAGTAAATTACTCTCACTCCACCTCTTTTTCCATGGCCTTTTCTGGTCCACCTGACTTTTCGGATACCACCGGATCCCGGGACAACATCTCCGGTGTCCGGATTCTCAGCCAACCATGCAGAGAACTCACCACGCTCATCCTCAGACCAATAATCCGGCCATAGCCTTGTAGATAATGGTATGTCTAACGTCAGCTATTACCCGCCGCTTCTACGAAGCAAGGTACGAGCGAAGCGGCAAACGGTCGGGAGCATGGCCAAGTTAGGTTAGAGTCTATGGTTTCTTGTGAAGAACCTTTGGGTTACGAACAACTTTCCACCAATTGCATTGTTGCTCTTTAAATTTCAAGTCTGCAAACATAGCATCTAGATCAAATCCAAATTTTTCTGCGTATTTTTCTCTGATTTTGTGGATTTCCTCAATAATCGGGTCGTTTCGCATCGCTATATCTCCAGTAATTCTTCCGGGATACAAATAACTGGTGGGGTAATTTCCATGTCTCTGCACAAATTTTCAATTTTGGGTCGCGTAACCGCATTTGCGATATGTTTGCAATTCCATGTCAGCAAATAATCCATGCCGGTAGTTGCAGCAATCACAATATGTAGCGCATCAGCCAGTGCTTTTTCCGGTACGAGGTTTAATCGAATCAGCTTATAAGCAAATTCTTTCGCTCCTTCGGTGAGTTCAAGAAATGGAATACCGGTAATTACATCAATACGACGTTTTGCTGCTTCTGGATCACCAAGTGAAATTTCATTCAAGACAACCTCAGATATGAATAGGTCAAAACGGTTACGATTTTCCCACCATTCTTTAGTGAGTTCTTGATGGGCAACTAAAATCAAGTCCCTACTTGATTTCGCAGTCAAGTAGCTTGGTAAAGTGTCCGAGTTTATGACCTTGTTATACGGTTGCTTGTTATACGGTTGCTTGCCAAATACAAAGTATCAGGACAAAAATCTTGCCCGTGCTCCCACTGTATGCTACCTAAAACTGGCTTTACCGATTTAAACACTTTGATATCTTTTAGCTCTTTGAATATTCCTTTATTCAGATAAGGAGATACGTCGAACACTCTTTCTTCTCCATTGTCAAATAATAAATTTATTGTGTAATCATCGTTTGGGTTAACATCTTTTACTCTTGGATTCATGAAATTTCTCACTTCAAAGGATCGATTTTAAATATCTCTTGACCATTTACTGCCAACTCCCAATCGGCCATCAACTCATCTTTATGAATTTCTATCCACGCCTGGACGAGTCTCTTCTTGTTCGTCTTGATACTACCGGCAATCAGCTCAGCATCAATAATGGAAAACACTGCTTCTTCATCTTGATATCTGACGTGGATATGTGGAATTTTATGTTTCTGATTGTCAAAGAAATACATCGAAATGATGATTCCGTAAAACATGGAAATTACCGCCATTACATATTCCATATTAAAGTACTATCTGTTTCTCGCCTAACGGCATGGCTAGGCGGCCCAATACCGGGCTTATCAATGATTTGAGCCAAGCTCCTGAGCTCGATGCGCGGTATTGGGTCGGGCTAAGCCATTTGGGTAGTGTTATTACTTTGTTGCTTGTTATAAATAACTTGATATAATTACCTGAGCTTTAAGCTACTAACCTTCGATTAGAAGGCGTCACATTCCACCAAATTGGTTATGGACCATAATAACCTGAACGGCCAGCTTGTAAAAATCGCCATGCGAGAGGCTTCTCTAGGTTTGATGTTGATCATGTTGGAAGAACCCAGAGCGACCAACTCGATATAAGAGGATCTTGTTTGCTTGATTCAAACCCACCATCCAAAATGTTCCTGACCTTGACCAATTTTATAGTCTCTAAAACTTCAGTCCGCCGAAGGCGAAATAGAAGTTAAAAGGAAACCTCCATCTTCAGATCGCGGATTCTCTTCAGTCGGCGGTTTAGTCCGCCGAGGAGCCGCTAGCGAGCACAATCCTACCAGCTTCAGCTGGTAGTGGTTAATTCTCTCGGAGAATTTGGCGCATGATCAGATAAATGTCTTTCCGCGCCTTTACGGTGACTTTTTTTTGTTGCTCCTGTAAAGCGAGTAATTCATATTTAATTTCTCCACAACCCTCAGCAATTTGCTGGGGCTTTTTTATGGGGCCTAACGCTGGCGTCGGCCGCCGCGAGCCACTGCACTGGCCCCGAATCTACCACAAACCGCTCGGTGGCTCGCCCAGTCGGCTGGACGCGCTTGTGTACACCGGCACGGGCGTGAACTTATGGGGTGAAAGTCCCTGTAGGAGAACCGACGTTATTGTGGCGATAACTCCGGGCGAAAGCAAGGAGGCGTCCCCACTTGAGAGGTCCTGAAAGGCTGAAGCCAAAGCCTGCGCAGGCCGACGGACAGAAACGTCATAGAAGGCTGAGTCAGGGCGAGTCAGCACAACAGGTGCAGAAGTCTGTCCCCATTCTGCAAGGGCAGGCCGTGGCCGATCTGTAAGATCACCTGATTCGATTCGGTGGGCACAGCCCACCCTACAAGATTACCCGATTCGGTAGGCGTTCCAACCAGCATACTTGATACTGCGATGAGCGGGGTCATAAAGTCTCCGCGTCCAAATCAACCGTTCGTCCATTAGGCACTAGGGGAGCCGAACTGAGGGCCGTCGCGAAAGGGACGGAATCACCACCGGCCCCTACGGCGACTCGGGCCGCGGGCACGACGGCAACGTCGGGCGTGATGGGGCAGAAGTCAGCAGAGGCCATAGTAGTCGGTGCCGCCCGGGAGGGCCGGGCCGATCAAGGGCCGAACAGCGTTGTATAAGGAGGAGCCATGACGTACTCAGACTTGGTGCTGAACCCGTTCGGGGGAGCCGAGACGCGGCGTACGGCCATACAGCCAGCCTTAGGTGAAGACCTGATGGAGCGGGTTGTGGACAGCGCGAACATGCGCCGCGCCTGGAAGCGAGTGAAACGCAACAACGGGGCACCCGGCATTGATGGGATGACCCTGGAGGAGTTTCCGACGCACGCACGAGCGCACTGGCCTGAAATCCGCCACTCCCTGTTGGATGGCACGTATCAACCTTCTCCCCTGCGTCGGAAGATCATTTTTCTCGGCGTCGAGTTTCGGCTTTCGACCGAAGCGCTCGGCCCATGGAGCGGTCAAGCAGGTCAGGGACTTTATCCGCGAGGGGTATCGAGTCGCCGTCGATCTGGACTTGGCGAAATTTTTCGACCATGTTCAACACGACGTTATGATGTCCCGCGTCGCCCGTAAGGTCTCCGATAAGGTCCTGCTGGGGCTGATCGGACGCTACCTGCGGGCGGGCGTGATGGCCGAAGGGATAGTCCAGCCAACGGACTGGGGAACCCGGCAGGGTTCTCCGCTCTCTCCGTTGCTCGCCAACATCGTGTTGGACGACCTCGACAAGGAATTGGAACGGCGCGGACACCGCTTCACCCGCGATGCCGACGACCTGGTTATTCTGGTCCGAAGCCAAAGCGCAGGTGTTCGTGTCAAAGCCAGCGTCACGCGGTATCTGACCCAAAAGCTCAAGCTGCGGGTCAACGCGCACAAGAGTCAAGTCGTGCCGAGCGATGATTGCACGTTCCTCGGCGTTACGTTTCGTGGAACCAAGAGACGCTGGTCGGATGCCGCGTTCACCGACTTCCGGCACGCGGTTCGCCGTTTGACGGGCCGAAGCTGGGGTGTGTCGATGGAGCACCGCTTTGACAAGCTCAACCGCTACCTCAGGGGCTGGATGAACGACTTTGGCATCTCGCAATACGACCGCCCGATCCCCGAACGCGATGGCTGGTTGCGTCGCCGGATCCGGATGGGTTACTGGAAACCGTGGCGTCGAGTCCGCACACGGATACGCAACCGCCTGAAACTTGGGACGGGTAAACGTCAGGCGATTCTCACGGGCCTTAGCCGTAAAGGCGATTGGCATCTGGCGAGGACCTTGGCCACGCAGACGGGGATGACCAACCAGTGGTTAGCGCAACAGGGTTTGCTGTCGATTCGTGACCTTTGGCTCAAAGCCCAGGGTTACGCCTGACAGGCTCTCGGTCAACACTTGCTCCGCGACGGTGAACCGCCCTGTGCGGACCCGCAGGCAGGGTGGTGTGGCGAGGGCGGGTTAGACACCCGCCCTTACCCAATTAGCTTTATGCTTGTCTAATGCTTCGTTCAATGACTCTTTTGATGCATAACTCAGCCACATATTTTTCTTCGATGGTATAATGAAAGCACAGGTTGTTAATTCCGGGCGTATAGCCCCACGCCTTGGTGAAAAACTCTGATTCCACTGGTCTTAAGAATTTAATAGTGTTTGCGCTGACACCATTTGCAATCCTAAGCGCTCCTACTATATTGTTAATAGAGTTTGATATTAGTTGCAGCAGAATGATAGTTTTTTCTACTCTCCAATTAAAAGATCGATTCTTAGAAATAAGACTGCGACTCCCTTTTTGGTTCCCAACTTTTTCCAAAGTATAAAGAGAAACTCCATATTCTGAGTAACCAACAGTCTTCATTTCATCCTTAGGACAAGGAACTCCATATTCATGTTCTATTCCTACGCTCAGCCCAAAGCCTCCAGGGTGAACGCGAAAGCCGTGCTTCATGCTATTATATTCGATGGCATGATTATCGTCGGTGAATTCTCTTGCGAGCCTAAACCAGAGATCTGCAAACAATTCGATAGTATCGTTTTGCTTTTCTGTGCCTGGCATATACTGCTGAAAAACGAGTCTAGAAATATTTTTCCATGATATCGATGGTATGTTAAGTTTTGTAAATAAGCTGTCGTCGTTCAGAGAAACCTTTTCTATGACGCTCCTCAGTTGTACATTTTGTACTTTTGCGATCCATGCATACGCACAATCAGGAGCTTGAATATATGCTCCAATGTAAGAAAATAGTGTTTCTAATGCATGGTGATATGCCAACTGTAAAGCAACGGAAGCTCTTTTGTCATCTTCAGCTTCTGCATTTTGCTTGAGAACGTAATCAAAATATTCAACATCGATTGATTTTAGAAATTTCTCATTCTGCTCGGATATGTCGACTTCCCATATGCAGTACGGCTCTTTGTCAACTACGATTATGGTGTTTTCCAGTGGCATAGGTTTGATTCTAAGCTAACTTCTATGTGGACCTCAAAAGCGACGTAAGAAACTACGTCGAAAATGAGGCATAATCTCCCTGCATGTTTGCAAGTACCTGATATAGATTGCCGGTATAGAGGACAAACCCGTCGGGCACTGACATGGGAAACACCCCCGCCGCCGGAACGCGGACCAAGCCCCGCCTGCCCGACCAGATCCGGGACAAAATCCGTTTTAAGCACTCTAGTACCAAGTTTCATCGAATTTTGCTGGTTGTCATTTCGAGCGCAGCGAAAAATCTTGTGACTTTGTGGTTACCTCATCGCCAAAGATCTCTCCCTTCGGTCGAGATGACAGAGACTGGCTTTACCAGAAAATTTTGCTGAAACGGGGTACTCGTACATCTGCGTACAAATCCTGGCAACAAGAATTTTATGGAACGATTCGTGTCCATTCGTGTTAATTCGTGGTTCTTGTGCGCGCAGGTATACTCGCATCCGCACCGAGCAAGCCTAGCTGGTCTCGGAGTAGTTTACCTCCCATAGGTTTTGGAAAGGAAGTATCCGAACGCGAACCGGGAGTGGGGCCGGCAGTCGGTTTTTCCGTCCAAAGCCATCTCCATTCGCGTGATACGTGGTTTGTGCTTAGACTGTCCCGCGGTCAGTGCAGAAGAGGCTTTTTTCGTATGTTCCGTAAGGGAAGGGCCTCCGTATTTGCGTTTTTTGCGTTCATTTGCGGCCAAAAAAGGGGCGCCCCTACAATAACCGCAATTAGTTCAGAGATTAGGTCGATCCCGTGGCACCGCCCCCCCAATTCGTTCACCTGCATCTGCATTCGGAGTATTCGCTGGTCGACGGCCTAGTGCGCATCAAGCCCTTGGTCGAGGCGACATCGGCCAAGGGTATGCCTGCCGTTGCGGTCACCGATCAGTGCAATCTGTTTTGCCTGGTACGTTTTTACCAGGCTGCCGTGGCAGCAGGTATCAAGCCCATCGCCGGCTCGGATCTGTGGGTCCGTAACCGGGACGATGCCAACCAGCCCCATCGGTTGTTGGTGTTGGTCCAAAACCGGACCGGTTATCTGAATCTGACTAAGCTCATCTCTCGCGGCTATCTGGAGGGTCAGCACTTAGGCTTGCCGCAAGTGGAACGGGCCTGGGTCGAGGCAGCGACCGAAGGCCTCATCGCCCTCTCGGGCGGTCCCCACGGTGATGTGGCCCGGGCCCTCCTGGCCGGTCATCAGGAGCGGGCCGAGGCGCTGCTCGACCGCTGGCTCGAGGTCTTCGGCGACCGCTATTACCTGGAGCTGATCCGCACCGGGCGCGAGCACGAGTCCGAGTGCATCGCGCGTTGCGTCGAGCTGGCCGCCCGCAAGGGCGTGCCGGTGGTGGCAACTAACGACGTGCGGTTTCTCGACGCCGAGGACTTCGAGGCCCATGAGGCCCGGGTCTGCATTCACGACGGCCGCACCCTAAACGACCCGCGCCGACCCCGTCTCTACAGCCCGGAGCAGTACCTACGCACCCCCGAGGAGATGGCCGAGTGCTTTGTCGATATTCCGGAGGCCCTGGAGAACAGCGTCGAGATCGCCAGGCGCTGCAACCTGGAGCTCAACCTGGGCCAGAGCTTTCTCCCGGATTTCCCGATCCCGGAAGGGATGACCACGGAAGCCTTTTTCGCCGCGGAATCCAAGCGGGGGCTGGAGCGGCGACTGGAGCGCATCAGTGACCGCGACGCCCCGGATTTCAGCGCTCGGCACAAGGTCTATGACGAGCGCCTGGCGCTCGAGCTCGGCGTCATCAACCAGATGGGCTTTGCGGGCTACTTTCTGATCGTCGCCGACTTTATCCGCTGGGCCAAGGACAACGGCATCCCGGTAGGGCCGGGGCGCGGGTCCGGTGCCGGCTCCCTGGTGGCCTATGCGCTCGAGATCACGGATCTGGACCCCATCGAGCACGACCTGCTGTTCGAGCGTTTCTTGAATCCCGAGCGCGTCTCGATGCCGGATTTCGACGTGGACTTCTGCATGGAGAACCGGGACCGAGTCATCGACTATGTTGCCGAGCGTTACGGACGCGATGCCGTGTCCCAGATCATCACCTTTGGCACCATGGCGGCCAAAGCCGTGGTCCGTGACGTCGGCCGGGTCATGGGCCACCCCTACGGAATGGTGGACCGGATCGCCAAGATGGTGCCCTTCGAGCTGGGCATGACCCTCGCCAAGGCCCTGGAGGAGAACGACGACCTTAAGGCCGCCTACCAGGACGAAGAAGAGGTCCAGGCCATCATCAACCTGGCCCGCAAGCTGGAGGGCCTGGCCCGCAACGCCGGCAAGCACGCCGGCGGCGTCGTCATCGCGCCCACTAAGCTGACGGATTTCGCGCCCCTCTACTGCGAGCCCGGCGGCGAGAACCTGCTCACCCAGTTCGACAAGGACGACGTGGAACAGGCGGGACTCGTCAAGTTCGACTTTCTGGGGCTGCGTACCCTCACCATCATCGCCTGGGCACTCAAGACCGTCAACGGGGTCCGGCTCCAGGCCGACGAGTCCCCTATCGACATCGGTACCATTCCCATGGACGACGCCGATGCCTTTGCCTTGCTCAAACGCTGTGAGACCACCGCGGTCTTCCAGCTCGAGTCCCGCGGCATGAAAGAGCTGATCAAAAAGCTGCAACCGGACTGCTTCGACGACATCACGGCCCTGGTGGCCCTGTTCCGCCCCGGTCCCCTCCAGTCCGGCATGGTGGACGACTTCATCGACCGCAAGCACGGACGGGCCAAGATCGCCTATCCCCACCCTGGGCTCGAATCCATCCTCAAGCCTACCTACGGCGTCATCCTCTACCAGGAGCAGGTCATGCAGATCGCCCAGGTATTGGCGGGCTACACCCTGGGGGGAGCGGATCTGCTGCGCCGGGCAATGGGCAAGAAAAAGCCCGCGGAGATGGCCAAACAGCGAGCCGTTTTTGTGGACGGTGCGGTGGAACGCGGCGTCGCCTCGGAGACCGCTACCTACATCTTCGATCTGATGGAGAAGTTCGCGGGCTACGGCTTCAACCGGTCTCACAGCGCCGCCTACGCCCTGGTCGCCTACCAGACCCTGTGGCTCAAGGCCCACTATCCGGCGGCCTTCATGGCGGCGGTGCTGAGCGCCGACATGGACAACACCGACAAGGTCGTGACCCTGATCGACACCTGCCGGGAGATGCAGCTCAAGCTCGAGCCGCCGGCCATCAACCGGTCCGAGTACCGGTTCACGGTCCGGGACGCGGGAACCATCGTCTACGGCATCGGTGCCATCAAGGGCGTCGGCGAGTCTGCCATCGAGGCCATGCTCCAGGCGCGCCGGGAAGACGGACCCTTCAAAGACATCTGGGACCTCTGCCGGCGCATCGATCTGCACAGGGCCAACCGCCGGGTGCTCGAGGCCCTGATCCGAGCCGGGGCCCTGGATGAGCTGGGGGAGAATCGGGCGACCCTGACCGCCCAGCTGCCCCTGGCCCTCAAGCTGGCCGAGCAGCACAAGGAGACGGAAACGGCCGGGCAGACCGACCTGTTCGGGACCCTCGACGCGAGCGCCGTGGCCCAGCCCGATGCCCAGCTCGTCTCCCGCACCTGGGGCGAGTGGGAGGAAGAAGAGCGCCTCCAGGGCGAGAAGGAGACCCTGGGTCTCTACCTGACCGGACACCCCATCCACCGGGTCGCAGCGGAGCTCGACGCCATGACCGGCGCCCGCATCGGTGCGCTCTTGCAGTCGGGTCGGGGCGCCAACGACGGCGAGCGACGGACGGTCGCAGGATTGGTCGTCGGTGTGCGCCACGGCAAGACCCAGCGCGGGCGCATGGGCTCGGTGATACTGGACGACAGCACCGGGCGGATCGAGGCCACCTGCTTTTCCGAAGTCTACCAAGAGGTGCGCGACCTCCTGGTGGCGGACAACCTCCTAGTCGTCAGCGGCACCTTGAGCTACGACGACTACCGCGACGGCTGGTCCCTACGCACCGAGCAGGTACGGACCCTGGAGCAGGCACGGGCGGACCTGGCGGATCACCTCACCCTGATATTGGATCTGAGCGACCCGGATGCCCGCGCCCGGGGCCAAGCCCTGGTCGGAGAACTAGGCACCATCCTGCGTACCTTCGCCGGAACCGGCCTGCCAGTCTACATCCATTACCAGCGTCCCGACGCCCGTGGTCACCTGCTGATGGGCAAGGATTGGCGGGTACGACCCACCGACGAACTCCTCAAGCGGCTGCGCCAGCTGCTGGGCCCCGCAGCGGTTCAGATCTCCTATGAGCGGGTTGGATCTGAGGGGGCGGTGGTCAATTAGGCGAACGCGTACCCTAGTGGGCTGTGCCCACCGACGACTCTGATGAACCGCAAAGGCGCAAAGGGTACAAAGAGTGTGTCGGTTGAGGTGAAGAACGAACCCCACTGAAAGAAAAATTACGAATCACACGAATCCTCGCGGATCGATTCGCGCTGATTCGCGCGATTCGTAGTTTCCCTAGCTTGAAATGTTCTCCATGCTTCCGGTAAGCTCCGCAAGCGCTACTGGAAAACAGCGGGACATCGACAGGAAGTTGCTGTGTTAGGCTGCTCGCATACTGATGCAATAACGTATGTGCAATCTAATAAAACTATTATGCCTTTAAAGGGAACTGACAGATGGAGCCAAAAACCATATTAAAAACATTGAAAGAGGCGTCTCCATTTGACCTGTTTCTAGTGTCGTTCCTGCTATTACCATTCGTGGCAGACTCATGGCTGGGGGTAATTAATAAACTTAACTTAGATCAGTTGGCACGCTACTGTGGACTTGGTATAGTCGTAGTCGCATATATCATTGGTATTATTCTTATGCTACAGGGGAGTTCGAGAGCAAGGAGACGAGAAATAGCAAAGGATCTGATAATTCAATATCTGACATCAAAGAACTTTGAAATGATGTCATTTGATCGAGTCAGAAAAAATATCAATAAGTCCTATACGAACGAATTTTTGGAAAGTCTGATCGAGCATTTTCCAAAGGAGTTGAGAACAGCAAGATTAAAAGGCTCCAAGTCAGGTATTGCAAGAATTATAGAATCCGATGAAGATGAAGAGGCATAACAAGGCAAATGCACTCGGACGGCAAAAAGCACTACTCGTTCCTCGCTCTGCTTTTTGCTGCCGGTGATGTGAAGCGTTAGACTTGATAACCAGTTAAGTTGTTTAAGATATATAGAGCCGGTAAGTTACCTGGATGTATAGAGTAAGAGGCTCATGTATACGATAGATTTTGCTGAATCCGTTAAAGATCAACTAAGATGTTTGCCGGCTCATCAAAGAGTTACAATACTTGATTCAATAGAAAAACAGCTGTCGTATGAACCACTATTAGAAACCAAGAATAGAAAATCACTCCGACCAAATCCTATTGCACCATGGGAATTGCGTGTAGGAAACCTTCGCGTTTTCTACGAAGTAACGCTTGATGAGCCTCATATTGTCAAAATTCTAGCGGTCGGTTATAAAAAAGGGAATAAGTTATACATCGGCAACAGAGAGGTCGGTTTATGAAAGCAATCGAAATTTCCGAAGCGTCGAATCCATTATCTGATTACGCCGACGAATTAGATGAAGGTATGATAGTTCTAACCTCAAATAAAAAACCTATAGCTGCGCTTGTTTCCTTAAAAAATGCAGATCAGGAGTCCTTAGCATTAGGTATGAATCCGGAATTTATAAAAATTATCGAAACGGCCAGAGAAGAATTTAGGGCTGGTAAAAAGTTATCACTAGAAGAGATGAGACGAGAGATTTTAGGATAGCTGTCAAATACCGCAGATTCCGGACTCACCCGGCCTAATAAGGCTACGGTTTTTATCCGCGGGACAATTTGAACCGAAAAGGCGCAAAGAACACCCGGCTACCAGCTTTTAGTCGCCGGCAGTGCAGGAGCCCGTAGGATGCGGTGAGCGCCTGCCGACCGCCCCAGGGACGCCTGCCTGTGCCGGTACGGCAGACAGGGGGCAGGCAGGCAGCGAACCGCATCTTGGGACGGCGGCGTGCCCAACATTCACATCTGCGGTTTTAGTCGCGGGATGGTTTGAACCGCAGAGATGCAGAGGGCAGTCGTGTAGGATGCGGTGAGTGAAATGAACCGCATCGCCGGAACCGGTAGCTAACAAGAGTTCCCCGATTCCTCTTTGCGGCGTTGAATTCCACGATCTCATCGAGGTAGGAAAAAGAACATGTCAACGATGATCACCGAAGTCTACGAGGCATTTATTTCTGCCGGTGCGGATGACGAAAAAGCAAAAGCGGCGGCGCAAGCACTTGCTGATTATGAATCGCGTTTTAATCGCATAGACAGCGACCTTCGAATCCTTAAATGGATGGTCGGAGCAATCCTGGCCGGCGTTGTTTCTCTGATCATTAAAGGCTTCTTTACATAACCGCGGCCGACTGAGAATGAAAGCCGTCTTTCTCGATCTGGCAACCCTGGGCGATGACGTCTCGACGTCCAGCCTGCGGCAGGCACATGCCGACTGGGATTTTCATCTCCGGACGGAAGCAGACCAGGTATTGGAGCATATTGCGGCTGCAGCTATCCTCGTCTGCAACAAAACCATCATCTCAAGTGAAACGATGCGGCATGCGAAATCACTCAAGCTCATCTGTGTAATCGCAACGGGTACCAATAATGTTGATCTGGCTGCCGCTAAGGATTTCGGCATTGCTGTAACCAATGTTATCGGTTACGGCACGGCATCTGTCGTGCAGCATGTATTTGCACTGCTGTTTGCCTTAACAACCAATCTATTGAACTATGACCGGCTGGTTCAGGCTGGTGCCTGGCAGCGAGCGACTGGGTTCTGTCTGTTTGATTTTCCAATTAGGGAGCTGGCCGGAAAGACCATGGGTATCGTGGGTTATGGCGAGCTGGGCAAAGGTGTTGCGTCTGCCGCTAAGGCATTCGGCATGAAGGTCCTCATCGCGCAAGGTGTCGGCAATAACAAGGACACAGACAGACTTCCATTAGATGAGCTTTTACCTCAGATCGATGTACTGAGCCTGCATGTACCCCTGGCTGAAAACACTAAAAATCTGATTGGGAAGGATGAGCTGGCGCTGATGAAACCCGATTCGTTTTTGATCAATTGCGCCCGCGGTGGCGTCGTTGACGAAGCTGCTCTGGCACATGCATTGAAGAATGGTGTTATCGGTGGTGCGGGTGTCGATGTACTGACTAGCGAACCGCCAACGCGAGGTAACCCCCTCCTTGACTCGGGTATTCCCAATTTGATTGTCACACCCCATATCGCCTGGGCCAGCCGGCAGGCACGTCAACGTCTGCTTGATGATGTCGCAAAGACCATTGAAGCATTTCACCAGGGTCGTATCAGAAACCATGTAAACGCCTGAAACTCCGGTTCTGATTTATGGAGAAGGCACGCAAAAGCATGACCGATCATGCAGCGTTGCCGTGCTCAATATCATGTTGGGCATGCCTGTCGTCCCTGCGAGCT
>NZ_SMSC01000139.1:0-543 GCF_004359955.1 Candidatus Thiosymbion oneisti | reverse complement strand
AAGGAATTCATCCCCTAATGATACTGCCGTTCAAGAACTTGTTCTTAGAGCCCTGGAACACAAGGCTCTATTCGGGGAGTCATCTGTTTTAATTGATGCCCTTGTCCGAGAAACCGGCCTATTTCCCTACATGGATGAGGAGTCGCTATCCATAAAAGACCAAATCGCTTACGAATACCACAAGCCACTGAATATGGAGCGGGACGGCATAGTTTTCCACCGTGTCCAAGGAAAAGTATATAGACTACTCCTGTCTGGAAAGAATGTTATCTTAAGTGCGCCAACGAGCTTTGGTAAAAGTTTGATAATTGATGCATTAATAGCTACAGGAAATTATCAGAACATTGTTATTGTAGTGCCTACAATAGCCCTGATTGATGAGACCCGTAGACGTTTCGCCAAGTTTAGAGACAACTTCAAGATTATCACTCACCACTCGCAAGAACCTGGGGAAAGAAATATTTATACTTTCACTCAAGAGCGAGTTGTGGACTACGAACAATTTCCTGATATTGATTTATTTGTTATTGATGAGTTTTATAA
>NZ_SMSC01000138.1:0-558 GCF_004359955.1 Candidatus Thiosymbion oneisti | reverse complement strand
GTCGACCTCGCCACCGGCCTGGGTTTTGACCCAGAACGCCAGGGTGAGGACAGCGGCGGGCACGGTTCCCGGAATGGTCACCGCGTGCTTGGTGTTGGTTCCGCCAAACCGAAACGCATCCATGGTCAGGCCGGTGGGATAGTGGTCGGCGATGACCTTTTCCTGATCGACAATGGTCTCGCCGGTGGCGGCGGTCGGGGTAACCTTGGCGCCGTTCCTGCACAGATACAGGCGGGTTTGCTTGGACGTGCCGGTTTCGTACTCGACCGTCCCGGCATAGTGCACCCAGGTTTTCAGCGACAAGGCATCCGGGTCTTTCACGTCATGGGTGCTGTTGTCGTCGCAGTGTATCTTCAGTTGCACCTTGTTATCGGTATCGACCCCGAGCTCGATGGCCTGGTCGTCCTGACCGACAATCAGTTGCGCCTGGCTCTGCGCGCTCTCCAACCACACCCAGGCGGAGACGATGCGGCCGCCATCGGTATCAACGGCGAAGGGGGGCAGTTCGAGGGTACCGGTACGCAGGTAATCCACGCCGCCCCCAAAGCATATCCCACG
>NZ_SMSC01000137.1:0-568 GCF_004359955.1 Candidatus Thiosymbion oneisti | reverse complement strand
TCATTTTTTCATTGAAGAAGCCTGTGTAACCGTGTAAAAATCCTGCATTATGGGTGCCATGCTCGATTACAACCTGTCCACCGGCCAACATGCCGAACTGGAAGAGGCACACCGTCGTACGCATGACAAGCGTGAGGCTGATCGCCTCAAGGCCATATTGGCCCTGGCTACAGGCTGGAGCCCGGAGGACGTTGCAGACGTGCTGCGGGTCGATCCCAACACCGTACGCAATTATTTCAAGCGTTATCGTACCGATGGCCTGGAAGGATTAAGCCAGATTGGTGAAGGTGTCGGCGGTAGCCCAGGCTGGCTCACGGAAAAACAACTGGTCCTGGTGGATGCTCACCTGCAGGAAAATTTGTACCTCTCGGCGAAAGCGGTAGCCCATTGGGTGAAGGAAACCTTGGGGGTGTCCTACACCGAGAGCGGGATGACCGCGGTACTGCACCGGTTGGGCTACGTGTACAAGAAGCCCCGGCTGATTCCCGGCCAGGCGGATCGGGGCGCGCAAGAACAGTTCCTCGAAGCCGACGACGAACTCGAGAAGAACAAGAGCCAGGACGATCCG
>NZ_SMSC01000136.1:0-570 GCF_004359955.1 Candidatus Thiosymbion oneisti | reverse complement strand
GGCCTGGGAGCAAGGCTGGATCCAACCCCAGATCGCCCGCTACAAGACCCGCAAGCGGATCGCCGTGGTCGGCTCCGGCCCTGCCGGCCTGGCGGCGGCGCAACAGCTCGCCCGCGCCGGCCATTCCGTCAAGCTCTTCGAGCGTCAGGACCGGATCGGCGGGCTGCTGCGCTACGGCATCCCGGATTTCAAGCTCGACAAGCGGCTCATCGACCGGCGCATGGCCCAGATGCGCGCCGAAGGCGTGGAGTTTCACACCAATATACACGTCGGCATTGACATCCCGGCCCGGAAGCTGGTGGAGGACTATGACGCAGTGGTACTCGCCGGTGGCTCCGAGCAACCTCGGGGTCTAGCGATACCGGGCCGCGATCTGAAGGGCGTGCATTTCGCCATGGATTTTCTGCGTTCCAACAGCAAGCGCGTCCAAGGCGTCCATGTCCCGGACGCCGAGTTCATCAGCGCCGAAGGCAAGCAAGTCGTCGTCATCGGCGGCGGCGACACCGGCTCGGACTGTATCGGCACCGCCAACCGCCACGGCGCCAAATCCGTCACCCAACTGGAAATCCT
>NZ_SMSC01000135.1:0-571 GCF_004359955.1 Candidatus Thiosymbion oneisti | reverse complement strand
CTTGTAACGTCTCGCCATAATTGTCAGCCGATTGGATCTGGCTCGACCGCTGGTTTACCCTTTACTACCACCAACGGCGAATTCTTTCACAATCTCTCCAGCGTGGGAACGCCGTCTTGTCCGCTCCAGCGGACTCAGCGCCTCTGTGCGGATAGGCGTCGGCTGTTAGCCTACCGAGACGCTTAATCGACGCTGGAGCGTCGGGATCTGCTCCCACGCTGGAGAGACTGTGAAAGTATTACTGGATTTTCGGAGCCATAGGGACAGCACAACATAATTATCCTACTTTAGGCCGAAAATACTTCTCTTAAATTCCATATGAGACAGAATTTAGCATGAAATATGGTGGCTTCATCCCACCACTTCCGGGGAAAACGAATTCTTTCACAGTCTCTGGAGCGTGGGGAGCCAGCCGAAAATCAATGTATTAGTTTTTAGACAACCTCTCAGGACCGTTATCCGGTAGGACCCTAGTACCTAGTTTCGACCGATGTTGCAAGTTCATAGTATCTGCTGGCTCACACACTTGGCTTACCCGCTCCAGTGTGTGGACTAGCAATATCGACCGAAA
>NZ_SMSC01000134.1:0-572 GCF_004359955.1 Candidatus Thiosymbion oneisti | reverse complement strand
CAATGACTTTAGTACGCGAAGCGTACCATAGTTGAAACTATGGACTTTCAGTCCATAGTGGTTGATTGCGGCGAAAAAAGAATTTCCGGTGTCGGAGATTGCGCAGGCACCCCCTCCCCTCGCCCCAAAAATCGCTTGATCAGAAACAGGGCGGCGATGGAACGCGCCTCCGTAAAGTCATCCCTTTCCAGCAAGGCATCCAGTTTGCCCAAATCCCAGGGCACGACCTCGATCGGCTCGGGCTCGTCCCCTTGGGCCCGCTCGCGATACAGATCCCGCGCCAATACCAGGTGCGTCTCGTGCTGAATATAGCCCGGTGCCAGGGATACCTTGTGTAGCAACCTCAAATCCCGAGCACCGCAGCCGATCTCCTCCCGGATCTCGCGTCCGGCCGCCTCCAGCAGGTCCTCCCCCGGCTCGACGATGCCCTTGGGAAAGCCGAGCTCGTAGCGGTCCGTGCCGGCGGCATACTCACGTGCCAGCAGCAGCGTCCGCGCATCGGGCATGGGCACGACCAGCACCGACCCCCGCCCCCCAATGATCCGCTCGAAACACCGGCGATTACCGTTGGA
>NZ_SMSC01000133.1:0-587 GCF_004359955.1 Candidatus Thiosymbion oneisti | reverse complement strand
ACCTGGACAGGCTTGGCCTGTTGGCGTCGGGCGCAAGACTCCCGGAACCCACCCACGCCGCGCCGGTTGACCACCCGTAGGAGGTTGTAGCCAAGCACCATCAGGCTCATCTCACCGCGGACCTTGTGGAAGCCACGCACCAGGAAGTGGTCGCAGCCGAACCAGCGCTTGAGCGTACCGAAGGGATGTTCGACCAGACCGGCACGCTGACGCATCCGTCCTACCCCCTGTTCAGCCATCCGTTGCCGATGGGCCTCGACCAACACCGCGTGCTCGCTACGGTAGATACGGCGCGCAGCACCGGAGTCGGGCCGGCACACCGCCTTCAGCGGGCAGTTCCGACACGGGCTGACCGGGCGGCTGTAGCGGGTGCGCCGAGTGCCGTTCTTCTGATGCGGCTGACCGCGCGGGGGGAGCAACTCGCCGGCGGGGCAGATGTCGACATCTAAGGGTACGGTTGTACGAGAACCGCTCGCCGCTGAGGCGGCCGTGGCCGGTAACTGCCTGGTGCTGATCCGGGATGGGGACCTAGACCGTGGCCCCAGCCGCTTCGCAGGCGGCCAATTCGGCCTCACTGGAGTAGCCGG
>NZ_SMSC01000132.1:0-589 GCF_004359955.1 Candidatus Thiosymbion oneisti | reverse complement strand
GCCTGGACAGGCTTGGCCTGTTGGCGTCGGGCGCAAGACTCCCGGAACCCACCCATGCCGCGCCGGTTGACCACCCGCAAGAGGTCGTAGCCAAGTACCATCAGGCTCATCTCAGCGCGGACCTTGTGGAAGCTACGCACCAGGAAGTGGTCGCAGCCGAACCAGCGCTTGAGCATACCGAAGGGATGTTCGACCAAACCGGCGCGCTGACGCCTCCGCGGTGCGCCCTGATCGGCCATGGGTTGCCGCTGGGCCTCGACCAACGCCGCGTGCTCGCTGCGGTAAATGCGGCGCGCGCCGCCGGAGTCGGGCTGGCGCACCGCCTTCAGCGGGCAGGCTCGGCACTGACCGGCCAAGCGGCTGTAGCGGGTACGCTGGACGCCGTTCTTGTGGTGTGATTGACCACACCGAGGCAGCAACTCGCCGGCGGGGCAGATGTCGACATCAAGGGTACGGTTATACGAGAACCGCTCGCCGCTGAGGCGGCCGTGCGTGGCCGGTAACTGCCTGGTGCTGATCCGGGATGGGGACCTAGACCGTGGCCCCAGCGCTTCGCAGGCAGTCAATTCGGCCTCACTGGAGTAGCCGG
>NZ_SMSC01000131.1:0-593 GCF_004359955.1 Candidatus Thiosymbion oneisti | reverse complement strand
GCTGCGAATTCCACCAAGACGGCAACTCGGAAAAGATACAGGCCGGTAAGATACGCCAGCTAGTACCCCGTTTCAGCAAAATTTTCCGGTAAAACCAGTCTCTGTCATCTCGACCGCAGGGAGAGATCTTTGGCGATGAGACAATCACAAGGTCACAAGATCCCTCCTTCGTCGGGACAAGGATTTCTCGCTACGCTCGAAATGACAACAAGCAAAATTGGATGAAACTGGGTGCTAGGATACTTGTCTCATCGCATCGGGAGTCGTGCTCCTCCAGAGCGAGCTCTGGTTCTCGAGCTTGGCGCGTAAGGTCATCCGGCTGCCGCCCCGAGGGAATGGAAAAATGAGGTTGAAATCGCTAACACGAACGATTATTATTTGCATCACAATCTCGAATGATGCCGAAATCCGGACGCCATGGATGGCAAGCCTGCGAAAGAACCGGGGGCACTCAGGAACCGGTAGGGTCTGACCCCGGTTCCCGGCGAGGATTCGGTTCGATTGAGAACGCCATCGAGCCTAACCGACGACTATGAGTCAGATGCCACATACCCTTGCCTTCCTGTTGGGGGGCGATTTTGAGCAGCTTTTAA
>NZ_SMSC01000130.1:0-596 GCF_004359955.1 Candidatus Thiosymbion oneisti | reverse complement strand
ATAAAAGCTTATCAAGAACGCTCCAGTATGCGCGGGATCGAACGGACGTTTGGGGTTTGTCGACAAACCTTGAGTGCCTGGTTAAAAAAAAGGCAGAACAGCTCCCACCCCTTGAGAGCACGCTGAAACCAGTTGATCCTGGGCAAACAGCAGTGTTGGAAATGGATGAGTTATGGTCTTTTGTCTTCTGCACAGACACTAAAGTTTGGATCTGGATTGCGTTGAATAGAGAGACCCGAGAAGTCATTGCTTATGCCTGCGGTGATCGCGGTGAAGAAACGTGCCGACTACTCTGGGACCGTATCCCATCTGCTTATAAAAAGGCCATTGTTTTCACCGACTATTGGAAAGCGTATCAAGCCGTTATTCCCAATGAGCAACATCATCCTGTCGGTAAAGAAACGGGTGAGACGGCTCATATCGAGCGTTGGAATAATACCTTGCGGCAGCATTTAGCCCGCTTCGTACGTAAAACATTATCTTTTTCCAAATGCCTCCATATGCATGAGATTTGTTTGAAACTCTTCCTGCATCGCTATAATACCGAGTTATTACCATCTATTGGCTAAGATTTCACTTGCATATTAGCCACTACC